>JBGVPV010000049.1:0-65403 GCA_045127215.1 Eubacteriales bacterium
CCAAGCAACTCGTCGCCCTTATCGATCTGATCCTTATACTTTTCCTTAAGATCGTTTATAATATTATCAGACGCGTAATTGTCATATTTTTCCGAGCTTACGTTCCCGATCTGTCTTATGTCCGCACTGTCACTTGCATAATTGAGCTTTATTTCCACGTGTGAAATGGCGTCGTTTTCAGCTCCACCCTGAATGTGATAAACGCCCTTTGAATCCGTAACTACGTAATTCTGATGTGTATGTCCTTCAAAAACGAGGTCAACGTATCCGTCGGAAAGCGTAATGTCGTAATAGCTTGTAATAGCAGAATTGGAAACACTGCCCGTGCCTCTGTACTCAACTCCGTCGTGAACGGAAAATACTATATAATCACATCCCGCCTCACGCAAGCGCTGTGACTCTTCTTTTACAAGCGCACCAAGCTCCTTGCCGGTCTTGAAATAAATATCCGCCACCTTTTCCTGACTTATGGAAGAATGGCAATCGCCAATAGCACCTATTATACCAACCTTGGCATTTCCACATTCAACTATAACAGAAGGCTCGGCAAAATCAACACGCTCATTAGTATCCTTGTAGTAAATATTGATAGCAAGAAACGGAAATTCCGCAAGCTCAGCATTGTTATATATATCCTCACGTGTCCAGTCAAACTCATGATTACCAAGGGTCATAGAAACCACTCCCAACTCGTTGAGCCATTCGGTCATCATATTACCGTTTGTGAGATTGGACTCCGCAGTTCCCTGCCACATATCTCCGCTGGCAAGAATTATGGAATGATCGTCAGCGGCGGTAGACTTCTTGAAATAAGTAGTCAGCTCATCAACTCCCGGCTGTTTGTTCGAATCAAGCAACCTTCCGTGAAGGTCATTGATAGCATAGAGGTCTATAATAACGATAACGTATTCACTGCAAATATCACAGTAATCATCAGCGTCTTTATCCACGTGAGCGGTACAAACACCGCTATTTTTGTTAAACGGATCATCCACGAACGTACAAGAACAAAGACTCAGAAGCGTGAGAGCCATCAGCAAAGCCGTAATACGCTTTAAAACACAGGAAATTTTCACGTTAAATAATTCCTTTCAACATAAAGTTAATTTATTATATCATTTTCGGGCATTATTGTCAACAACGCTCCGTAAAATAAGACAAAAAACAAGAGGCTGTCGTATTTTGATTTCAGACAGCCCCTTATATCGTATATTAAAGTTTAGAATATCCAAAGGTGTTTATAAGTGCGTTTATCTTTTTACCCTCTTTACAGAGCGGGCAATCGTGCGACTGATAGGATGCGTAACCGTCAAGGTCATTGGGATCGAATATCGATCGAACCTTTGTACCCATGCACTCTTCAACCGTTGCAAATATAGACGCGATACCTGCAACCTGTCCGCCGTAATAGCGTATAGCCTCCATCGCAGAGCGCGCCGTATATCCCGTTACCACGGATGATGCGAGGATAAGCACGTTCTTGCCGTTTATCATAGACGTCATATTATCACGGAAGATAAGCTGGCTGCTTGCGGTATGCTCGGGAGTCAGAACGTATATGGTCTGATGGGCATTCATATTTACAAAATCTTCTTTTGTAAGCTCCTGGGCAAGACAAGTACCTATTACCTCCATTCCGTCAAGACAAAGAATGGTATCCACGATGGTATTGGTCTTATAATAGGAGACAAGTGCCTTTGCTACGGCAGAAGCCTCGGTAAGACGCGATTTCTGAACGGAAACGTCGATGTAATAATTGGTATGGCTATGGCTTGTCGCAAAGTGTCCGCGAGCCACGCGCAAAAAAAGATTTTTCTGTTTTGTACGAATTTTCAAAGTGTCATTGGTAGGCATGATTTTTTACCCCTTTTTTTGAAATTATATCACACAATTTTCAAGATGTCAAGTTTATTGACGAGATAAAATGCAATATTAGATAATTTGCGACAAAAAATTTCGGAGAAGCTTACAAACAAAAAAGCTTCTCCGAATATCCTATGTATCTGATTGTGTGTCCGCACCGTATTCAACGATTGCAATAAACGTCTTCTTTTCGCGTGCGTAAAACTCTTCCTTACTGCTCTTTCCGCCCTTCCACAAGGGCTTGAAAAGGCATATTACCGTATCCGCAGGCATATTTCTCATAACGCCATAGTCACGGTAAAGCTCAGTATCTCCAAGTCTTATGCCGTACTCGCCGCAGGCACTATCCGGCACGTAACCAAGCACGTCAGAAAGCTTCTGAAGTCTTACCTTTTCGGGATCGGGATTTGCGATCAGCGCTTCATACAACCACGGCTCAAGAAAAGCGACCGAGCTCTCACCTGTCTGAATATAGCTGTGATAAGTCGCCGATTGCGAGGTATAATAGTTAGTATCAACGAAGATGGGTTTTCCGTTTTCGTCGGTCTTTTTCTTTTCCTCGCGTATCTGCTCCTCGGAAAGAATATTATACTTACTCATTGCAAAATTCTTATTACCGTCGCCGTCAAAATCCTCGTTCACGATCCCCGCAATAACAGTGCAGATATCGTCCGCGTCCTTTGCGGAAAGCGCCGCGCTTCCCGAGTACAAAATAATAAGATCCTCGCTCTCCCTGTTACACATCTGCAAGCCGCCTACAAGTCCTACGATAAGGAAAAAGCACACGACTATCGTAGGCCATTTATAGTGATACCAGTAGTTATCAAGCCAGCCGAGAAATCCGCCGCTGACCTTGATACCCTCGGTATATTCCTTATCACGTCTATTTTCTTCCATTTTCAACCTCACAAATTACAGCTTTTAAATATTGGGGGACGCGCAGATACTGCCGCCGTCCCCCAATTTTTATATCTTGCGTATATCGAAGATTACTTGTTTCTCCAAACCTCAAGGATCTCTATCTCAACAGCTCCAGAATTTGCCTGAGCGATAACCTTATCGCCTGCAACCTTACCAACGATAGCCTTACCGATCACGGAAAGATCGGAGATCTTATTCTCAAAGGGATTTGCCTCGTTAGAACCAACGATACTGTAAGTAATCTCAACGCCGTTCTTCTTGAGTCTTACGTTAGAGCCAAGTCCAACAACGCCCTCATCCATATCGTCACCGCTTGTAACCTCAGCGTTCTGGATAAGCTCCTCAAGCTCCTTGATTCTTGCCTCAACCTTAGCCTGCTCGTTTCTTGCCTCGTCATACTCGGAGTTCTCGGAAAGGTCACCAAAGCTTCTTGCCTCGGCAATAGCGCGCTTTACCTCGTCTCTCTTTACCTTTGTAAGAAACTCATACTCATCGTTAAGCTTCTGAAAGCCTTCTTTTGTATACTTCTGCTTATCTGCCATGATATTTATCTCCTTAAAATTTATTTAAAATATTTAACAGCCTCTACAAGCTGATTGTCAACTGATTTACCTAACAACTCAAAAGAACTATATCTTCTCGCTTCCTCGGAAAGCTCTACCGTAACGTTCGGAACGATACCGATGCCGTCGTAGCCTTCACCGCACGGGGGGAAATACTTAAACACCGTCATTTTAAGAACTCCGGAAATTCCGTAATACGCAAGTGAAAGATATCTTTGCACCGTGCCCTTACCGTAAGTGGTGGCTCCGATAATCGGCGCGATGTTATAATCTCTGAAGTTGGCAACGAAAAGCTCTGCCGCGCTGGCAGTATTTTCATTGCAAAGCACTACGCAGTTAAGTCCCTTATATTTTGCGATATCCTGCTTGGATACCGGGCAGTCTATCTCGGAGTTCGGGTCATCCACCGCAACTTTAACGATAGTTTCGGAAACGTTATCCGCGTTATCCTTTGTTGATATCACGAGCTTTCCCTCATCCAAAAAACGACTGAGGACCGCCACGATAGAGGTAAGCTCGCCGCCGGGATTATCTCTGAGGTCAAAAACAAACTTATCACAACCCTCTGCCTTCAGCGCCTCGATCGCCTCGTCAAACTGAATGGGAGTGGTATGATTAAATGAATTTATTTTAACAATTCCCGTCTTACCCGTAGGATCAACGTCAGCGTCTACCTTCTTATAAGTTACGGAATAATCAACGTACTCATCTCGGACGATACTGAAAAACTTAAGCTCGTAATCAGTTTCCTGAGGTCTGTATGCCGCAAATTCGGCTACGGTTCCCTTTTCACCGCGAAGCCTATTCAGTGCCGTGTCATATCCGGTGACGTTAAGCGTCGTATTTTCCTGAGCGTTACCGATAGCTACTACGAAGTCGCCGGGAAGCACTCCTGCCTTATGTGCGGGAGCATCCTTGACTACATCAACTACCTTCATTGCTTTATATTCGACACCGCCGACCGTGACCGAGCTTTCAATGACCCTGACTCCGATACCCACGGAATTTCCGAGCATTGAGGAATTGACCAGCTCAGCGTACTCCTCGTCGGTATAATACGCCGCGTATCTGTCTCCCGTAGCGTTCACGTACGCTTTGAGAAGCTGTATCTTTACCTCTTCGTTATCGATATCCTCAAACGTATAGTTCTTGAATATCATATCAAGGGTAGCAATGTCCGCATAAACGGAATCATCCAGCGCAACACCGGGCTTAGCGCCGCCTAAGATCTGATCTACATATTTATTTTTGAAAAAGCTGCTGCAAGCCGTGAGGGTGATCATTACCACTACCAAGCAAATCGCAATGCAGCTGCATACGAACGTAGATATGCTTATACGACCTTTGGATGAGGTGCTTTCCACAGATTTGGCAGTATCACTATTTTGTGTTTGAGGTACGACATCCTCAGATATCTCAAAATCGTTTTTATTTTCTTCCATAACTGTAAAATTATCTCTCTTTCGTTATTTTCCTTTAATTATATGCCCGCAAACGCTCAAAAAAATCAATCGCAGGACATTCAAAAGCGAAATACTCCGCAAACGACGGAGTATTCCGCAAAAAGACATTAAAGGCGGTTATATCAATACTTTACAGGCTTGGAATCAAGATACTTTCTTACCATGAGCGCTACCTTGAAGGTGATAGCATGCTCAAACTCACGCAGATCAAGTCCTGTGAGCTTACGAATCTTTTCAAGTCTGTAAACCAGGGTGTTTCTGTGTACGAACAGCTTTCTTGAGGTTTCGGATACGTTGAGGTTATTCTCAAAGAAGCACTGAATCGTCATAAGAGTTTCACGGTCAAGAGACTCAAGATTTCCCTTCTTGAATACCTCCTGCAAGAACATCTCGCAAAGAGTTGTAGGAAGCTGGTAAATAAGACGGCCGATACCGAGATTTTCGTAGCTTATGATATTCTTCTCAGTCTCAAACACCTTACCGACCTCAAGAGCTACCTGAGCCTCCTGATATGCCTTTGCAAGATCCTTGATATTGTCAACTACCGTGGAAATACCGATAGCGACCTTAGTATAAAATTCAGTTGAAAGCGTGTCCGCAATATTTACGGCGATCTTTTCGATCTCCTTCATATCAAGAGCCGTCTTAAGCTCCTTAACGAGTACGATATCACGCTCACCCACGCTTATTACATAATCGTGGGACTTATCGGGAAACATATTCTGGAGCATCTCAAAGGGCATCATATCGGTCTTGCCGAAGAACTTGATGAGGAATACTATTCTCATCTCCTCGGTATTGAAATGAAGCTCCTTGGACTTTATGTATATATCACTGGGAAGAATGTTATCGAGTATAATATTTTTGATAAAGGAGCCCTTATCGTACTTTTCGTCGTAAAGTCCCTTGATGTTTCCAAGAGAAACTGCGAGAAGCTTGGACATCTTCTCTGCCATCTTGTCCTCGCCTTCAACGAAAACGATATATTCGCTCTTCTGACCCGTACCCATATAACGATAGGTATATCCGCCGGTTGCCATAACCTCCGTAGAGAAAGCAAGCTCCTCGCGCACTCCCTGTCTGATATCTCCCATTTTGCCGAGATCCGAACAAGAAATGACTACACCGTTTTCGTCAATAACACCGATAACGCGGTCAAATGCGTCCTTCATCTGATAAATTACACCCTGAAACAGTCTGTTTGACATATTTTTTAACCTCTCCGCCTTTTTTATTTAAAATTCGCATTGTATATATTACCCTATATTATATACTACTTTTTGTACTTTTTCAATAGGATTTCGAATATTTTTTATAAAAGTTTACAATTTTTTTTATTTAAATTGTTAAATAAGTAAATCTTGTTGTGCAAAAACACAAATATTACGTAAGCTCCGTTGACATAATAATACATGAAAGTGCGAAAATAGGTGCGGTTTCGGTTCTGAGTATACGGTTTCCAAGCCCCACGGAGGTCATTCCCGCCTCTGTCGCGCACCTTACCTCCTCGGGTGAAAAGCCCCCTTCACTTCCGACTATAACTGCAATATCGGGTAAAGGCTTGCCATTATTTTCTCTTACAAAATTCTCAAGCACACGACCGATGGGCATGGCACGCTCCGCCTCATAGCAAAGAAGCGCGAGCCCCGCCTCAGATGCCTCGCGGATCATCTGATCAAACGAAACGGTGGGACTTACAGTCGGCAGCATACTTCTGCCGCTCTGCTTTGCCGCTTCCTCAGCGATACGCGCGCGACGCTGAGTTTTTCTTTCCTCTGCGTCAGCTTTGACCTTGACGATACAACGTTCGCTTTCAAACGGCACGATACGTGACGCGCCGCACTCAACCGCTTTTTGTATAACGGTATCGAGCTTATCTCCCTTGGGAAGCGCCTGAAACAGCGTTATTTTGCACTTAGGCTCGGTGCTTGACGGATCTACTCGAATAACTGTCGCTCTGACCTCCCGATCCTCATCAAAAGCTTCTATCTTACAGGTATATTCGTCTCCGCTACGGTCACAAACCGTTAAAGTCTCTCCCACAGCCATTCTGAGTGAACGGGCTATATGGTGAGCGTCATCACCCGTAAGCACTACCGTATTTTCATTTATCTGTTCATCATTTACAAAAAAACGAGGCATTGTATTCCCCCTTAAATATATATTGAATTTATTATATCATTTCAAGCAGTTTTTTTCAATAGCCTACCGCAAAAAAATACTCCACGGAGGTACAAAAATATGAGGCAAACAAATTTTCAAAATAAGCTTATAGATACGTTTTTTAATGTAATACTTGCAGGCACGCTTGTTTCTCTTGTCGCGGCTCTGCTCTACTACGTTTATGCCTTTGCCGCGTTATCGACGGGCGACCACTCGTTTGATTGGTTGCTTGGCGTATTCTCAGACTTCGTATATATAATGGACGTATCTCTCGGAAAAAGCCCGTACGTCGCGGCAAACTCCTCGTATCCACCGTTTGCCATAATTATTCTTTACCCGTTCGCTCTGATCTGCAAAAACGTATTCGCAAAATACTCGGGGATGCCGCTGACTACCGACGAGCTTACCTCGCGCGTTATACTTCACGGAGAATTTTGGATATCCATCGTTTTATTTTTTATACTTTGCTCTGCCGCAATAGTCATCTCGCTGACCGCGCTTTACCGTCCGACTCCGAAGACTGCGTTAAAGCTCGGCGTTGTTACGCTCACCTCAGCACCTTTTATCTTTACTGTGATACGAGGAAATACGATATATTTCGCCCTCATATTTACCGTGCTGTTTTTCATACTCAAAAAAAGCAAGTACGCGGCAGTACGGGAGCTTGGATATCTTTGTCTTGTTCTTGCGGGGCTTATCAAGATATATCCCCTTTTCTTCGGAGTTTTTCTGCTGTCCGAAAGAAAAATATGGGCATCCATCAGGATCGCTCTGTACTCCGTAATACTTTTCTTCGCTTCATTCCTCATCTTCAGAGGGGCTGAGGATCTGATGCCTTTTTTCGAAAATCTCGGTGGATTTGCCTCAAACGATACGCGGCTTACAGCTCCTAACAACCTCTCCCTCGCCTCGCTGTTAAATAAATTTATCGGTCTATTTACCGATGGCAATAAGGGTAACGCATTTGGGGCTGTGGTAGGTGCAGTTCTCGGCATAGTATTTGTCATTTGTGCCGTCGCCGCCATCATTACAAAAAACCAGCTTTCAAAATACGTCATCTCCGGTGCGGCTATTATCCTGATCCCACCCATATCGTATTTTTACGTGCTTATATTCACGATACTGCCGTTTCTCGAATTTCTCAAAGATTACGAACGCATACAAGCCGGCAAACGAAAGTTTTATACCCTTGCATTTCTCTTTCTTTTCCTGATGCCAACGATGGTCGCTCAAAACTATATAATCCATTCTCTTTTGATCCTTACGATGCTTTTATGGGAAATAGTAAGCGTTTGCAGGGAGCGAATACCCGACACAATATAAATATAATGGTAAAAAGCCTTGTTTTTTAAGTCAAAATAAAGGCTTTTTTCTTTTTGTTACTATTGACAATAGAAAGAAAATATGATATAATACGAGTTGTATATTTCAAACGCTTTGACGAAGAGTAGTACTCGGGAATATTGCTTCAGAGAGCGGACGGTTGGTGTGAGTCCGCGCAAGATACCGATGAAGTCGCTTCCGAGCGGTGCGGGTGAATTCAGTAGTCCGCAACGGCGTCTCCGTTATAGACTCACGAGATGATGCAAGGTATATTTGCGTCAAGTCAGGTGGTACCGCGTGCTTCACGCCCTGATGGGTGTTGAGGCTTTTTTTATGCTTATTTTTTAATTTTTTCACATATTTAAGGAGGTCAAAATGAATTCCTACAATGAATTGCCAAAGGTATATTCCCCCAAGGATTTTGAGGACAGAATATACGCTGATTGGTGCGACAAGGGTTATTTCACACCCGACGTTAACAATCCCGCTCCCACGTTTACGGTGGTTATTCCCCCTCCAAACGTAACAGGTCAGCTTCACATGGGACACGCCCTTGACGAAACTCTTCAGGACGTTCTCGTACGTTACAAGAGAATGCAGGGCTTTAACACCCTTTGGGTTCCCGGAACCGACCACGCAGGTATCGCAACACAGATCAAGGTTGAGGAACGTCTCCGCGTTGATGAGGGTCTTACCCGCTACGATCTCGGCAGAGAAAAATTCCTTGAGAGAGTATGGGGCTGGAAGGATACCTATGAAAACCGCATAACAAGTCAGCTCAAAAAGCTTGGCGCATCTTGCGACTGGACACGCCAGCGCTTCACTATGGACGAGGGCTGCTCCAAGGCTGTTCGCGAGGTATTCGTAAACCTTTATGATAAGGGACTTATTTACAGAGGACACAGAATAATCAACTGGTGTCCCAGATGTCTTACCGCGCTTTCCGACGCTGAGGTTGAATACAAGGATATGCCCGGCAACTTCTGGCACATCAAGTATCCCATCAAGGGCGAGGACGGCTACGTTGAGGTAGCTACCACACGTCCCGAAACTATGTTCGGTGATACTGCCGTTGCAGTTAACCCCGAGGACGAAAACACCAAGCACCTTATCGGTAAGACGCTCATTCTCCCCATCGTAAACAGAGAGATCCCCGTAATTGCAGACGATTACGTTGAGATCGGATTTGGTACGGGCTGCGTTAAGATAACTCCCGCTCACGACCCCAACGACTTCCTCGTTGGTCAGCGTCACGATCTTGAGCAGATCAAGGTTATGAACGACGACGCAACCATGAACGCGTACGCAGGCAAATACGAGGGTATGGACAGATACGAGTGCAGAAAGGCTCTCGTTGCGGATCTTGAAGCTGAGGGTTTCCTCGTAAAGACCGTTCCTCACGACCACAACGTCGGCGTTTGCTACCGTTGCTCCACCGTTGTTGAACCCCTTACCTCAGATCAGTGGTTCGTTAAGATGAAGCCCCTCGCTGAGCCTGCTATAAAAGCTGTTGAGAGCGGTGAGATCAATTTCGTTCCCGAGCGTTTTTCAAAGAACTACTTTAACTGGATGAACAATATCCTCGACTGGTGTATCTCCCGTCAGCTTTGGTGGGGTCACAGAATCCCCGCGTTCTATTGCGATGAGTGCGGCGAGATGACAGTTTCCAAGACTGATATCGACACCTGCCCCAAGTGTGGCGGCAAGGTAAGACAGGACGAGGACGTACTTGATACATGGTTCTCCTCTGCCCTTTGGCCCTTCTCTACTCTCGGCTGGCCTGAGATGACCGAGGACCTTAAGAAATACTATCCCACAAACGTACTCGTTACCGGCTACGATATTATCACTTTCTGGGTATCCCGTATGATATTCTCAGGACTTGAACACATGGACGCAAAGCCCTTCAGCACGGTATTTATCCACGGACTCGTTCGTGACGCTCAGGGTAGAAAGATGTCGAAATCGCTCGGTAACGGTATAGATCCCCTTGAAATTATCGACACCTACGGCGCAGACGCGCTTCGCTTTGCACTTGCAACGGGTAACTCCCCCGGAAACGATATGAGATTCTCCGACGAGAAGATCGAGGCGGCAAGAAACTTTGCAAATAAGCTTTGGAACGCTTCACGTTTCGTAAGAATGAACCTCACAATTGAGAACGTTCAGCTTCCCGAAGCCGATAAGCTTGCAGCTGAGGACAAGTGGGTTCTCCACAAGTTCAACGCGCTCGTAGCAGAGGTAACCAACGCCCTTGATCGCTTTGAGGTAGGCGTTGCGCTTGCTTCTATCTATGAGTTCACTTGGGATATCTTCTGCGACTGGTATATCGAGCTTACCAAGGCAAGACTCAACGACAAGGAAAGCGAGGGCAACCAGACCGCTCAGAACGTGCTTGCTTACGTTCTTTGCGGAATTCTCAAGCTCCTCCATCCCTTTATGCCCTTCATCACCGAGGAGATCTATCAGTCACTTCCCCACGATACCGAGAGCATCATGATCGCCGAGTATCCTAAGTTCTGCGACACACTCGTATTTACAGGTGACGCCGAAAGAATGAATAAGGTTATTTCCGCTATCCGCGCTATCCGTACGAGAAGAAACGATATGAATGTTCCCCCCTCACGCAAGGCAAAGGTATATATCGCAACCAAGTACGCTGACGCATTTGACGGCGCAACAAAGGTATTCTTTGAGCGTCTCGCATCCGCATCCGAGGTTGAGATCGCCGAGAGCTTTGAGGGCGTACTCAGCGCTGACGACGCGGTTCAGATAATCACCGACTCTGCAAGTATCTTCCTTCCCCTTTCCGATATAATCGATACCGAAAAGGAAAAGGCAAGACTTGAGGGTGAGGAAAAGAAGCTTATCGGTGAGATCGACAGACTTGAGAAGAAGCTTTCCAACGAGGGCTTTGTAGCCAAAGCGCCTGCGGCAGTAGTTGAGGGTGAGAAGGCAAAGCTTGAGAAGTACCGTGAAAATCTTGAGGGCGTTAAGGCGGCACTTGCGAAGCTTCAATAAATTCAATAAATATTGAAAAAAAGAATAAATTTTTTCAAAAAAAGTGTTGACAAACACCCTTTGATATGATATAATATTTGAGCGTTCGACGGAAAACTTCGGCGAGCGCTCAAATATTTAACGTGGCGGGATAGCTCAGCTGGCTAGAGCAACCGGTTCATACCCGGTAGGTCATGGGTTCAAATCCAATTCCCGCTACCAACGGCCCGTTGGTCAAGCGGCTAAGACACCGCCCTTTCACGGCGGTAACGGGAGTTCGATTCTCCCACGGGTCACCAACAAAAAACACCACATCTCAAGATGTGGTGTTTTTTGTTGCTGCCTCGTCGCGCAAGCGACGAGGCAACAGTGACTTGTCACTGTTGCGGAGTTCGCATTTTGCGAGTAAAGCGATGGGAGCTCGCTCACGATCGCTACGAGCAAAAATATTCACCATAGGTGAAATTCTCCCATCGGGAGGAGCAAGCCCCTCCCCTACCAACTATGCGGGTTGACTTTTAATTAAAGATGTGCTATAATAAACTCACTGATAAATAAAATTTTAATATAGGAATGTTTTTATATGAAAAAATTTTTCACAGAATTCAAAACCTTCATTACACGCGGCAACGTAATCGATATGGCTGTCGGTGTTATCGTAGGTAGTTCGTTTACCGCCATCGTTAACGGTATGAGTAATTTCATACTTAAGCCTATCATTAACAAGCTGCTCTCGCTTATTTTTGATGCCAATTCCCTGTCCGAGCTGTACACGTTCCTTACCAGAGTTGACAAGGACGTGCTCGACGAAGCAGGTAACGTGATCGGCAAGGAAGCCGACCTCGCTCAGTCCATATACATAGATTGGGGAGCATTTATAAACGCAGTCATCAACTTTTTCATCGTAGCTCTCGTGCTCTTCACCATCGTTAAGATGATAAACAAATTACGCGCAGATCAAAAGGCTTTCTCCGAGCGTCTTGCTGATTTAACGCTTGACAGAAACGAACGCAAGGAGCTCAAAAAAGCCGGCGTGAACGTAAAGGACAAGCAAGCCATCAAGGAATATTTTGAAAACAAAAAGAAAGCCGCCGAGAAGGCAGCCGAGGAAGAAAAGAAGGCGGCTGAAGAAAAAGCGCGTCAGGAAAGACTCAACAATCCCACTACCGAGGATCTTCTCAAGGATATTCTTATTGAATTAAGAAAAAATAAATAAATAAAAGCCCGTGTATCGATCGACACACGGGCAATTTTTATTAAATTAGTGAAGGATGCAACGCTCAGTATCCTTATCAAAGATATGGAATCTGGACATATCGAATGCAACCTTGATCTTCTGTCCTGCACGGGACTGAGAACGAGAAGATACACGAGCGATCATGTTGGTCTCACCAACGTTGATGTAGAGATAGATCTCCGCACCCATAAGCTCGGTAACGTCAACGTCAACCTCAAGAGAAGTATCGGGATTTGCCTCAACTGCGCTTTCCTGATCGGAAATAGCCTCGGGACGAAGTCCAACGACAACTTCCTGACCGATGTAATCAGCGATCTCAGGAGCATTTGCCTTCTCAGCGGGAAGCTTAATAGAAACGCCGTCAAAGTCAAAGTATACGTCAGCGCCTGCCTTTCTGAGAGATCCGTTGATGAAGTTCATCTGAGGAGTTCCGATAAATCCTGCAACGAACATATTGCAAGGCTTATCATAAAGATTCTGAGGAGTATCAACCTGCTGAATAAGACCGTCCTTCATAACAACGATTCTTGTTGCCATGGTCATAGCCTCTACCTGGTCGTGAGTAACGTATACGAACGTTGTTCCAACTCTGTTGTGAAGCTTGGTAAGCTCAGTTCTCATGGTTGCACGGAGCTTTGCGTCAAGGTTGGAAAGCGGCTCGTCAAGCAAGAATACCTTGGGGTTACGAACGATAGCACGTCCGAGCGCAACTCTCTGCTTCTGACCACCGGAGAGAGCCTTGGGCTTTCTGTCGAGAAGGTGGGTGATATCGAGAATTCTTGCAGCCTCTTCAACGCGGCGCTTGATCTCTTCCTTGGGTGTCTTGTTGAGCTTAAGTCCGAACGCCATGTTCTCGTAAACGGACATGTGAGGATAAAGAGCGTAGTTCTGGAAAACCATCGCGATCTGTCTATCCTTAGGCGCTACGTCATTAGCGAGCTGGTCGCCGATGAAAAGCTCACCCTCAGTGATCTCTTCAAGTCCTGCGATCATACGAAGCGTTGTTGACTTTCCGCATCCGGAAGGACCAACGAAAACTATAAATTCCTTATCCTTAACTTCAAGATTGAAATCAGATACAGCGGTAACTCCGCCGGGATACTTTTTGTAAATGTGTCTGAGTGATAAGCTTGCCATTTATAATACTCCTTTTGAAAAAATTACACAAATAAGCATAGTTTTGTACTATACTATTATACCAATTTTTTTGCAAAAATGGAAGATGGTATTTTTCTCGAAATTTTAATGCCTCTATTGTGCATTATGCACAATTTATGCGTTTTTTGTGTGAAATCAGCGGATTTTGTAAAATAAGATTTTAATAAATTAAAATTTTATTTAACGTTTTTCATCGAAAGGGATATTCTCTTCTTCTTAACGTCGACCTCGAGAACTCTTACCTTTACGTTGTCGCCGAGTCTTACCACCTCGGAAGGATGCTTTACAAAGCGATCGGAAAGCTGAGAGATATGAACGAGTCCGTCCTGATGCACGCCGATATCAACGAATGCTCCGAAGTCAATAACGTTTCTGACAACACCGTCAAGTATCATCTCGGGCTTGAGGTCCTCGATCGCGAGAACGTCAGCACGAAGCGCAGGAGGAGTCATATTATCACGAATATCGCGTCCCGGCTTTTCAAGCTCGGATACGATATCCATAAGCGTAGGCTCTCCTATACCGCACTCAGCGCAAACTGCGGGAATTCCCTTTTCTGCGATCTTAGCGCGGATATTTGTAAGCTTACCGTCACGGATATCACTCTCTGTATATCCGAACATTTTAAGCAAGGTATGCGCGGCATCGTAGGACTCTGGGTGAACTCCCGTATTGTCAAGTATCTCACGGGAATTGGGTACTCGCAAAAATCCCGCGCACTGCTCAAACGCCTTAGCGCCAACTCTCGGAACCTTCAGAATATCCTTACGATTTGCAAACTCTCCGTTCTCCTCGCGGTACTTAACGATATTCTTAGCAGAAGTCGCATTGATACCCGAAATATAGGACAACAAGGAATAAGACGCTGTATTCACGTCGACGCCGACTGCGTTAACGCAGTCCTCAACTACTCCCTGAAGCGCAGTATCAAGTCTTGCCTGCTTCATATCATGCTGATACTGTCCGACGCCTATGGACTTGGGATCGATCTTTACAAGCTCTGCAAGAGGATCCTGAAGTCTGCGTGCAATAGATACCGCCGAACGCTGCATTACGTCGAAATCGGGGAATTCCTCAGCCGCGAGTTTTGACGCGGAATATACCGACGCGCCTGCTTCATTTATGATAATATACTTGCATTCGTGAGAAACTTCCTTAAGGGTGTCCGCAATAAACAGCTCACTCTCACGCGATGCCGTACCGTTACCGATAGCAATTACGTCAACCTTATATTTCTCAACCATTCTCTTGATTATCTTAGCCGCTTCCTCAGTCTTGAACTTGCTCTTGGTAGTGGGATACACAACAGCGGTATCAAGCACCTTACCAGTCTTATCTACCACAGCGGTCTTACAGCCGTTGATATAGCCGGGGTCAAAGCCAAGTACGGTCTTACCCTTAAGAGGAGTTTGCATAAGAAGAGGCTTGAGGTTGTCGGCAAAGAGCTTTATAGCTCCCTCACCTGCCACGTCAAACAGATCGTTTCTTATTTCTCGCTCGATCGAAGGCGCGATGAGTCTGTCATATCCGTCAACGATAGCCGCTTCGATATATTTTACCGCCTTACTCTTGGGGTTGGTTATCATAGACGTACAAAGGAAATTAAGTATAATACCCTTTTCCACGGAAATTGATACCTTGAGAAATTCCTCCTTCTCGCCTCTGTTGATCGCGAGAACTCGGTGTGAGGGTATCTTATTTATCTTATCGGAATAGTCATAATACTGCGAGTATACGGAATCCTCGTCCTTTGCCGCCTTTGTAGAGATAAGTCCCATATCGAAGGTTACCTTACGGACGGTCTTTCTGAACTCGGCGTTATCGGAAACGCTCTCAGCGATAATATCGCAAGCACCTGCAAGCGCGTCCTCAGCACTCTCAACACCCTTTTCCGCGTCAACGTAACCCTCAGCCTGCTCCTCGATAGAGGGCTCGTAAGCATCAAGCTGAGCGAGTATAAGCTCGGCAAGCGGCTCAAGTCCCTTTTCCTTAGCTACCGATGCTCTGGTCTTTCTGTGAGGACGGTAAGGGCGGTAAATATCGTCAACCTCGGTTATAGTAACCGCATTATCGATAGCCGCGCTGAGCTCGTCCGTCATCTTACCCATCTCGGTAATAAGCTTTTTGACTTCCTCTTTACGCTTCTCGATATTTCTCAGATACGTAAGTCTGTCGTCAAGATTACGAAGCAGCTCGTCGTCAAGGCTTCCCGTCTCTTCCTTACGGTAACGGGCGATAAACGGTATAGTATTTCCGTCATCTATAAGAGCTACGGTCTTCTCTACCTGCTCTACCTTTATTTTAAATTCCTCTGCAAGTTTTTTGATTATATCCATTTTTCTCTCCATTTTCTACTGTTTTGCGTGTTCTCTGAGCGATGCTATCTCGTCGTCGGTCAAATATCTCCACTCGCCGCGATCAAGTAAAGGATCGAGCGTAAGCGGACCGAATTCAACTCTTTCAAGATAAGTTATTTTATTTTCAAGCGCTTCAAGCATACGTTTGATCTGATGATATTTGCCCTCAACGAGCGTTATATATCCGCCGAGGCGGTCATCGTCAAGCTTTATCTCTGCCGGCTTTGTTTCATATCCATCCTCGAGTATCAGTCCCGACTCAAAACGCTGAGCATCCTCGGGTGAGACCGGAAATTTTGATGAGTAACGGTAGAGCTTTTTTACGTGACTCTTGGGCGCGAGAAGCTTATGTGCAAGCTCCCCGTCGTCAGTCAACAGCACGAGCCCCAAGGTATTCTTATCAAGTCTGCCGCATGGGAACATTCCCCTTGTGCGAACGTCTGCGGGCAACAGATCAAGCACGGTAACGTCACGCCCGTCTTCCGTCGCGCTCACAACGCCCTCAGGCTTATTGAGCATAACGTAAGTAAACTGACGGTATAAGATCTTACGACCGCAAAATATCACCTCGTCATTATTCTCATCTATATTCATATCCGAGGTCTTTGCCGTCGTTCCGTTTACCATAACCGCGCCTTTACGCGCGTACTTCTTAGCCTCTGAGCGCGAACAACAGCCCGTGGCTACCAAAAATTTATCAAGCCTCATCGCTGTCCTCCTCCGACTCAAAGCTCTCCACTATCGGCATAAGCTCTGAATACGTGTACAGAGAGCCAAGGCACACCACCGCGCTATCGTATTCCTTCGCCGCTTTTACAGCAAGCTCGTAAGCCTTGCCAATGCTCTCGCAAGGAGTAGCTTTAACGCCTTTTTCACAAAGCTCTGCGGCGTACTCCGAAGCTCCGAGAGCACGCGGATTATCAGGGGTTATAACGAAAGCCCTATCCGCAACAGTCGAAAGTTTATCCGCGATATATGCGTGATCCTTATCTCTGAGGACTCCCGTCAGTACGCATATCTTTTTATCACCAAAATAATGCCGTATGCTTTGAACGGAAGCATCTATTCCCTGCGGATTATGAGCTCCGTCGAATATCACGAGCGGATCTCTTTTTATTATTTCAAATCTTGCCGACCAACGCGCCGACTCAAGTCCTTCGTATATAGCGGCTTCGGATATCTCCAATCCACGCGTACGAAGTATATCCGCGGCAGTTATAACGGCTGCGGCGTTTCGAGGCTGATAAAGTCCGAGCAGATTTATTCTCAGATCCCTTCTCTTGCCAAAATCAAAAACGGTAGCATCAAGGTCTGCGCGTTTGATACTGATAGAATTATAGTCAACCGCAAAATATTCACTTTCCCACTTTTCTGCCGCCTCGCGTATTACGCGCTCGGCTGAAGCGTCCGTACCGCCGAAGAGCACGGGAACACCACGCTTTATGATACCCGCCTTCTCGGCGGCTATCTTTTCAACCGTATCACCGAGGAACGCCGTATGATCAAGCGCAATACCCGTGATAACCGAAAGAAGCGGCGTTTTTATTATATTAGTGGAATCAAGGCGTCCGCCCATTCCTGCTTCAAGCACTACAACGTCGCATTTATTTCTTTTGAAATACTCAAATGCGATAGCGGTTATCAGCTCAAACTCAGTGGGTCTGTCACGCATTGAATCAGCTATCGGACGCACGTATGCGGTGATCTCGGAAAGCTCATCGTTTGATATAGGCTCGCCGTCGATACACATACGCTCATTGAAAAAACGAACGTAAGGCGAGGTATACAGACCGACCTTATATCCTGCCTTGCGAAGAATCCATGACATCATGGAGCAAAATGAGCCCTTGCCGTTAGTTCCCGCTACGTGAACGAATCGAAGCTCACTTTCAGGATGCCCAAGTCTTTCGCAAAGCTCACTGATACGCTCAAGTCCCGGCTTGCAAAACTGCCAATTTACGCCGTGTATATATTCAAGAGTTTCTTTGTAATTCATCTTTACTATCACTTCCAATATTACTTATTAAGCATCTTCCGAAGCAATCTGCTAAGCTTAAATAACGCAGGAATAAGCGCAACGGAAACGGGGATGAGTAATGCGTATTCGGGCAGGCGGTAAATAAACCAACCCCAATAGCTCTTTGAAGAATAAAGCCAGCTTACCCACGCCGTATTTACAAAAAGTCCGAGAACTATACAGTTGAAAAGCACGGGAGGAAGAATATTTTTAAAGAACCCGAGCTTTTCTCTTTTATAGAGAAACAAGCCGTATATCATTCCCATAAGAAAAGCACTTACGGTAAATCCCGGATGATACGGTCCGATCGGAAAAAGCAGGGCGCCGATAAGATCGGCAAGTCCGTATATCACCCCTGCCCTGACGCCGCCAAAAAGCAACGCCGCAATAACGATAGGCACGGAGCTGAATCCTATTTTAAGTCCCATCGTATTGATGGAAAGAAACCTGTTGAGTACCACCTCAATAGCAATAAGCATTGCCGAAAAGCATATAGTCTTCAGTTTTGAATAATTTTTCATCAAAAAAATCCTCCTTTACCTCAACTTGCATAAGGCGCGAGGAAAAGAAGGAAAATTCCATCCTGAGCCGTATGAAGCGGGATGCAGAGCGGGGGCCGCAAACCGCGAGTGCGGTTTTTCGTCCTGTGGGCAACTCCCCGTCCCACAAGCACTTAACGCCTGAGCTCTTACTCTTCTACAACATATTCGCAGATATCTCATCCATACGAATATATTATATCATTATAATACCCCGAGGTCAATATTTTTTTGATATTTTCTCCTCATATTAATACTAATATGCGCCAAAATATTACAAAATTCAGTTGACATTCTCACCTTTGTGTGATACAATATGGTGTAAAAGTATTTTATCTAAAAGGAAGGATATAAAATGAACAATACAGATAAGACTATGGACAAGATAGTTGCCCTTTGTAAAAACAGAGGCTTTATTTTCCCCGGCTCTGAAATATACGGCGGTCTTGCTAACTCCTGGGACTACGGCCCCCTCGGCGTTGAGTTCAAGAACAACGTAAAGAAGGCTTGGTGGAAGAAGTTCGTTCAGGAATGCAAATATAACGTAGGTCTTGACAGCGCGATCATTATGAACCCTCAGACCTGGGTGGCTTCCGGTCACGTTGGCGGATTCTCCGATCCCCTTATGGACTGCAAGAGCTGTAAGACCCGTCACCGCGCAGACAAGCTCATTGAGGATTACGTATACGAGAACGGCCTTGAGGACAATCCTGCTGGCTGGACCTTTGCCGAGATGGCTACTTATATCAAGGAAAAAGGTATCGTTTGCCCCGATTGCGGCAGCGCAGACTTTACCGACATTAAGAAATTCAACCTTATGTTCAAGACGTATCAGGGCGTTACCGAGGACTCCTCTACCGAGCTTTATCTCCGTCCTGAGACTGCTCAGGGTATCTTCGTGGATTTCGCTAACATCCAGCGTTCCGCAAGAAAGAAGCTTCCCTTTGGCGTTTGCCAGATAGGTAAGTCCTTCCGTAACGAGATCACCCCCGGTAACTTCACTTTCCGTACACGTGAGTTTGAGCAGATGGAGCTTGAATTCTTCTGCAAGCCCGGAACTGATCTTGAGTGGTTCAACTTCTGGAAGGAATACTGCAGAAAGTGGCTTATCGACCTCGGAATGAGAGAGGAAAACCTCAAGCTCCGCGATCACAGTGCTGAAGAGCTTTGCTTCTATTCCAAGGCTACTACTGACTTCGAGTTCCTCTTCCCGTTTGGTTGGGGCGAGCTTTGGGGTGTTGCGGACAGAACCGACTACGACCTCAAGCAGCACGCTGAGCACAGCGGTAAGGATATGATGTATTTCGATCCCGAGACAAACGAAAAGTACGTTCCTTACGTAGTTGAGCCTTCTCTCGGGGCTGACCGTGTGGCTCTCGCATTTTTGGTTGACGCTTACGACGAGGAGATCGTTGATCCCGAGAAGAATGACGTGCGTGTGGTTCTCCACCTGCATCCGTTCCTCGCTCCTTTCAAGGTTGCGGTGCTTCCCCTTTCCAAGAAGCTCTCTGAGGGCGCTGAGGCTGTATTCGACGAGCTTTCCAAGCACTTCAACGCAGATTACGACGAGGCAGGCTCTATCGGTAAGAGATATCGCCGTCAGGACGAAATCGGTACTCCCCTTTGCGTTACCTACGACTTCGACTCTGAGGTTGACGGTTGCGTAACAGTCCGTGACAGAGATACCATGGAACAGGTAAGAATTCCGATCGGAGAGCTCAAGTCTTATATTGAAGCTAAGATCGCATTCTGATTAAATTATAATAAAGCTGAAAAAGTCTTGAATCCTTTAAAGATTCAAGACTTTCAATTTGCAAAAAAATATTTTTTACATAAATAATAATGAAAATGAAAGTATTTAATCCTAAAATCATATCATCATTCAAAGACTATAATTCACAAAAGCTACTCAGCGACGTCGTCGCGGGAATTATAGTAGCGATAATAGCACTTCCCCTTTCTATCGCGTTGGCAATTGCATCGGGAGCGTCTCCCGCACAAGGACTTTACACCGCTATCGTTGCGGGCTTTACAATATCACTTCTCGGTGGAAGCCGAGTAAATATTTCAGGTCCTACCGCCGCATTCGCAACTATCGTTGCGGGAGTCATCGCCACAAACGGCTTTGACGGCTTGATAATCGCCACGGTCATGGCGGGAATTATTCTTATCCTTCTCGGACTTTGCCGTGCGGGAAGTCTTATAAGATTTATGCCCGTCACCATAACCATCGGATTTACCGCGGGCGTTGCGGTAACCATACTTATCGGACAGATAAAGGACTTTCTCGGACTTAGCTTTGGCGGCGAATCACCCGTTGAGGCAGGAGAAAAGCTGATCGCGATAATTAAGAACTTCGGAACTGCCGACATTGGCGCATTCATCATAGGTGCTATCGGTCTTGCCGTTCTTATATGCTGGAATATTCTCGGAAGCAAGCTGAACTCCCCCGTGGGCGCTGTAATGAGAAAGATACCGTCCTCGATAATAGCGGTAATCGTCGGAATACTTATAGTATCTCTCTCCCCCTTGAAGTCCGCCACCATCGGCTCACTCTATCCCGATCTCTCGGCTACCCTGCCGAAATTCTCGCTCCCCTCATTCAACGCGGATACGGTAATCGCAGTCATTCCCGACGCCATTACGATCGCGTTGCTTGCGGCAATAGAATCCCTGCTCTCCTGTGTCGTATCCGACAATATGATAAACGACAAGCACAATTCCAATACCGAGCTTATAGCGCAGGGACTTGGTAACGTATGCTCGGGAATGTTTGGCGGAATCCCCGCGACAGGCGCGATCGCAAGAACTGCGGCAAACGTTAAAAACGGCGGCAGAACTCCCATAGCGGGTATGGTACACGCGCTTGTTCTTCTGCTTTTCCTTGCGGTACTTATGCCCGTGGCAAAGCTGATTCCCATGCCCATCATCGCGGCTATTCTCTTCATAGTTGCTTACAATATGAGTGAATGGCGCTCAGTTGTAAAGATATGCAAAACTAAGAACATCGCCGATATTATCGTACTGTTTACAACATTTGCACTTACAGTTGCCATCAATCTCGTTGTGGCTATTGTAGTTGGCATAGTACTTACGGTTATATTCAAATTATTCTCACGCAACAAATAAAAACACAGTAATAAATAATAACTAAACAAAAAACTACCCCCCGACAGATTCTATAAAATCCGTCGGGGGTAGTTTTATTCTATTTACATATTACTCTTCAACGAAACCGAAGAACTGTTCCTCCGTAGGTAAGTCATTGCTGCGAGTCTGCTTTAAATACTCGTAATATTCATAGAGAAATACACGTACTTCTACTCCTGTATCATTCTTGCATGCGTAGACATAGTAGTAATTAACACCGCCTATATTCACACCGGATTCACCCTCAATGCGAATTGAGTCATACTCTGCCATGATAATAGACGGCTCGGAATCAACAGCGTGTGTCCAATAGTTGGGAATGAAATCTCCATTTTTATCATACTCAGGAATAATAGTCATTCCGTCCCGCTTGAATTTATAGAAAATATTTGCGTCATTCGCATGATTCAACATTGGAGGTCTATCCCAACGACTAACAACAGGATAAAGAACCTGCTTCCCCGTTTCATTCTGATATTTCTGAATGTCGTTATATTTCTCGAGGGTTATATCACAATATCTAAATCCCGCACCATAATAAGGATTCAGTTTAAGATTAGTATATATCTGCCGTTCTGAATCATACGAGTAATCTATCACCGGATTCCATCCTGTTTCTTGAAAAATGGCACGGAAACGAGTCATATACCATTCACTACAAGTATCTACTGTAACGATTTTCTCGGATGATTCTTTCTCGGACGATTCTTTCTCGGATTTCTCATCATTAAAAAATTCGATGCAGGAACATCCCGGGAATATAAAAAATGAAAGCACAAGTACAAGAGAAAATAATCGAGTTACAATACTTTTCATAAAAACCTCCACGATTTTTATATAATCCTTTTTTACTTATTTACCTGCTACGCTCATCTCGGAAATAAGCACGTCGGGAGCGCCAAATACGGTAAAGCCACCGGGGATACCGAAGTGAACGTCATTTGCCATATCCTCAATGCTCTTAAGCATCTCAAAGAAGTTGCCCGCAACGGTAAAGCCCTTTGCGTAAGCCTGCTTCTTGCCATCCTTTACGATATATCCCGCGCTCTCAAGCGAGAAGTCGCCCGTTACGGCGCTTGCGCCTGCGTGCATACCCTTAAGCTCGGTAACGTAAATACCGTCGCCCATCTTCGCAAGCAGCTCGTCCTCACTCAGCTCTCCGCCCTTGATATAGAAGGTAAAGGGAGCGATGTTTACCTGCTGTGCATAGCTTGCTCTCTGTCCGTTTGCGGTAGACTTTACGCCTGCCTTGTGCGCACTTGCGAGGTCATAAAGCAAGGTCTTCAGCACTCCGTTCTCAACTACGTTCTTGGTATAGGTTGCAACGCCCTCACCGTCAAACGAGGTCTGAACCATACTGCCCTCATAAAGCGCGTCGTCAACGATAGTCACCTTTTCGGAAGCAATCTCCTGTCCTTCCTTGCCTGCAAGCAAGGACATTCCGAGAAGCGCCTGCTTACCGGAGAATATAGAGCTGAAGGTTGCAAGCATTGAACGCATCTGAGAACCGCACAAAATTACCTTATACTTGCCGGACTCAACAGTTGTACTGCCGATCTTGGAAAGTGCACCCTCAAGTGCCTTTTTGGAAAGCTCCTCAGTATTGTCATAACCGAGCGCAAACTCAAATTCCTCTGCGGGCTCGCCGTCCTTATTAATAACGGCTACCGCATACGCACCGCCAAGAGATACGGTATTGGAAAGCTCAAGACCCTTGGAGTTTACAAGCTCATAACGGTCAGTACCTGCAAATACGCTGGACTGAGTTCCGTCTGTAACAAACTCACTTCCCGCATAGGTTCTTGCCTGAATATCAAGCGCAAGCTTTCTTATCTCTGCCGCGCCGGGCATATCAAAAGCAGGCTTTTCGCATACGGCGTACTCCTCAGAACCGCCGTAAATAATAGCAAGATCATCGTTCTCAATAACAGCCGCGTTATCCATAGCGCGCTTTACAAGAGATCTGAGCTCATCCTCAGTGAAAAGCTCGGTTGCCGCCACACCGTTGTGACCGCCAACTATACAGCGGAAGCTGATTCCCGCGCCTGAACCACTTGCAAAGGATGAAAGCTCATCCTTGAGAGTTTCTGCGCTGATAGAGGAGCTCTGAGTGAAGTATATCTCGTAATCCTCAAGTCCGCATTTTACCGCTTCATCTATAAGTATTTTCTTTACTGCATCAAAATTCATCTTATCTACCTCCCACAGTTATCTTACCAACTCTGATAAGGGGCTGTCCTACGTTGGTGGGTACGCTACCGCTGGCAGAGCCACACATACCCTGACCGCACTCAAGATTCTGACCGACCATATCGATGTCGCGAAGGATCTGAGAACCTGTGCCGATAAGAGACGCACCTCTTACAGCCTCGCAGATCTTACCGTTACGTACGATATAACCTTCCTTAACAGCAAAGTTAAATGCACCCGTAAGCGGATTTACAGAACCACCGCCCATTGCCTTTGCATAAAGTCCGTACTCAATAGACGCGATAATATCCTCGTTCTTATCAGGGCCGTTATCGATAAAGGTATTTGTCATACGGGAAGTAGGCTCGTAGGAATATCCCTGTCTGCGGCTGTTACCCGTCATAGGCATTCCCATTCTGCGAGAACCGAGACGGTCAACCATATAGCTCTTAAGCACACCGTTTTCGATAAGTACGTTTCTCTGGCTGGGGTTTCCTTCGTCGTCGATATTGATAGATCCCCAAGCGTTCGGTATAGTTCCGTCGTCAATAGCGGTAACCTTGGGGTTTGCTATCTGCTGACCGAGCTTTCCGCACATCTCGGACATGCCAACGCCTACCTGAGTTGCCTCAAGAGAGTGTCCGCAAGCCTCATGGAAAATTACTCCGCCAAAGCCGTTTTCAATAGCAACGGTCATCTGTCCTGCGGGACAGTAATCTGCGCGCAGATTTACCATTGCCTGTCTTGCCGCCTCGATACCAACTGTCTTGGGATCAAGGAATTCGAACATTTCAAGTCCCATTGCATATCCGGGGCCTGTAAAGCCTGCCTGATTTTCTCCCGCATCGGAAGCAACCGTGCTGATGGCAAGTCTTGTGCGAACGTGTCTATCCTGCTTAAAGAGTCCCTCACTGTTAGCTACGAGTATCTCGTGGTCAACACCCATAAGAGCGCCCTGCACCTGAGATATCTTCTCATCATACTGCTTGGCAGAGACGCACGCGCTTCTGAGAATATCAGTTCTCATGCGCATATCCGCGCTTGTGGGGTTGATTCTGATAGGATGCACGTTGGGAACTATCGCTCTTGTGAGCACGATATTTGCGTTATTTTTAGCGCTTCCGAGTATTTCTGCCGCGTTCTTAGCCGCCGCCAGAAGTCCCTCTCGGGAGAGATCCGTAGTAGTTGCATACACGGTCTTCTGTCCGAGGAATACTCGTATTCCCACGCCTGAGTAAGTGTTATCCCCTACTCTGTCCACTTTTCCGTCCACAAAGCTCAGATTATTGTTTCGCGTATTTTCTGCGTATATTTCCGCAAAATCGCCGCCCGTGGACAGCGCCACGCCCAAAACTTCTTCAAGAATGCTCTGTTCGATCATTGTTTTGTCCTCCATTTTATATTTTAAAATATTTAATCGTTCTCAATCCTGACTTCTCTCGCCGAGTATATTTCTGTACTTCTGATAGAAGCTCTCAAAATATCCGCCTTCAAGCGCCTCTCTGATCTTTCTTGTAAGATTATTATAGAAATACAAGTTATGCGCAACCGCAAGACGCATTCCGAGAGATTCCTTCGCCTTGATAAGATGACGAACGTAAGAACGGCTGTAATTACGACACGCGGGACAACCGCAGTTCTCGTCAAACGGACGGGGATCGCGCGCATACTTCTCATTGAGAAGATTCATCTTACCGTGCCAGGTAAAGAGATTTCCGTGTCTTGCGTTACGGCTGGGCATTACGCAGTCAAAGAAATCAACACCCATATGAACTGCCTCGAGTATATTACAAGGAGTTCCTACACCCATAAGGTATCTGGGCTTATCCTTCGGCATGTGAGGCTCTACTATATCTATAATACGGTACATCTCCTCGGTATCCTCGCCAACAGCAAGTCCACCGATAGCGTATCCGGGAAGATCAAGCTCGGCGATCGCATGCATGTGCTCAATACGAAGATCATCGTAAGTTCCACCCTGATTTATACCAAACAAGAGCTGATCCTTATTTATAGTCTCAGGCAAGGAGTTGAGTCTCTCCATCTCCGCCTTACATCTGTAAAGCCATCTGACAGTTCTGTCGCAGGAATCCTTAACGTATTTATAAGGCGCGGGATTTTCAATGCACTCGTCAAACGCCATCGCGATGGTAGACGCAAGATTGGACTGTATCTGCATACTCTCCTCAGGACCCATAAATATACGCTTACCGTCTATGTGAGAGGCAAATCTGACGCCCTCCTCGGTAATTTTGCGGAGCGAGGACAACGAGAACACCTGAAATCCACCGCTATCGGTAAGTATCGGACCCTCCCAGTTCATAAACTTATGAAGTCCGCCCATATCGTGTATCAATTTGTCACCCGGACGCAAATGCAGGTGATAAGTATTGGAAAGCTCTACCTGACAGTCTATATCGACAAGCTCCCTCGTAGATACTCCACCCTTAATAGCGGCACACGTTCCAACGTTCATAAATACGGGAGTCTGTATATCTCCGTGAACGGTATGCAAAACTCCTCTTCTGGCTCTGCCGTCAGTAGCCAGCACTTCAAATCTCTTTTCCACTTTTTATATAACCTCTGTAAAATTAATTTCTTTCAAACTGATGATTTATCTTACCTCGCGATATCTCCATAGCCACGGGGCGTCCGTGAGGACATACCGTGATATCGGGAAGCTCCATAAGCCTTGCCACTACCCACTCGATGTACTCAGGGGGATATTCTCTGCCTGCCTTGATAGCCGCCTTACAGGACGCCTGATAGAGCGCCTTTTCAAATACGATATCTCTGGTAAGCCGTGCCGTCCCCATTGCGTTTTTGAGTCGGTCTGCCATGACCTGAAGCATATCGGAAACCGCCTCGGCGCTAATACCCTCGGGGATCGCCGTGACGTTTGCGGTATATTTTCCCGCAGTAAAATCAAATCCGAGCGCTTCTATCTCGCTCTTGTATTCAAGGAGCGTCAGTATCTCGTCTCCCGTCATCATTATCTCAAGCGGAAGCATCAAAAGCTGTGAAGCTCTCTCACCGCTGTTCTTCATTCCCGCCTTCAGCTTTTCAAAGAGGATTCTCTCGTGAGCCGCGTGCTTATCGATAAGCAGCATCACGTCGCCTCTCTCTACTATGACGTAGGAATTGAACACCTCACCGACTATCCTGTAATCAAGTGTTTTAGGTATTACAGGCTTTTCAGCCGTCCTCTCGGGCACAGGAGGTGTTACTACCTTTGGCGAAGCTACCTTTACAACCTCTTCGATCCGCGGCTGAGGCGCGGGCGCAGTCTTTGCTTCGGGCTTTGAAGCGTACTGACTCAAATATTCCTGCGCGCTTATATGCGCAAAAGCCTGTGCCTTTGGCGCGTCGTGTTTTTCCTCTGCCGCCTTTGGCATCAGCGGCATTGAGGTCTCTATCTGCCGCGCCTTGAGTGACTGTTCCTTGCCCTCTCTGACGGGTACTTGCATATCGGACACTCTCTGCGGAGCTGCCATGGTCGCGCCCTTGGTTGCCGCAGACGGAGCGATCGCTCTGTAAGACAGATTCATATCAGGTCTTTGCGTATCACTCTCAAGCGCATTACGAACTGCATAATAGATCGCCTCAAATACCGGCTTCTCGTTTGAGAATTTAACCTCAAGCTTTGCAGGGTGGACGTTGACGTCCACGGTGTTCGGGCTTATGGTTATAAACAGTACGCAACACGGATATTTATCGGGGGCGATATACGAGGTATACGCCTGCTCGATCGCGGCAAGCGCCGTCTTTGTCTTTACGTATCTGCCGTTGATAAAGAAATTCTGATAATTTCTGTTTGCACGGACGTTATCGGGGCGCCCGATAAATCCCTCGACGCGAATTCCGTCAAGCTCTATACTCGCGCTTATCAGCTTTGATGCAAAATCTCTGCCAAACACGGAATATATCGCATTTTTAAGCTGTCCGTCGCCGTATGTCTGAAGCTTTACATTTCCGTCAACTATAAGCTTGAAGGCTATATTCGGCTTTGAAAGCGCTATCTTCTCGACCATAGCGCTTACCGCCATGGACTCGGTGATATCCTTCTTCAAGAACTTTCGCCTTGCAGGAACGTTTGCAAACAGGTTCTCAACAATGACCGTTGTACCCTGCGCGCACGGACGCTCGGTAACACCGAGAATGTTCCCCGCGCTTGAGGTAAGCATTGAGCCGTTTTCGGCGTCCGCCGTTCTTGATATTATACGCATATCCGATACCGATGCTATTGCCGCAAGCGCTTCTCCACGGAAGCCGAGCGTCATTATAGCTTCAAGATCGGACGCGTCCTTTATCTTACTCGTCGCGTGGCGTCTTATCGCCACGGGAAGATCCTCAGGGGAGATGCCGCATCCGTTATCAGCTACTCTCATATATGTAACACCGCCGTTTTGTATCTCAACGGTTATATTATCCGCACCCGAGTCTATTGCGTTTTCAAGCAGCTCCTTTATTACCGACGACGGTCTGTCAACGACCTCGCCCGCGGCAATAAGATTGGCTACCGCAAAGGACAGCACGTTAATCTTTCCCACCGTGCGTCATCCCCCTTTCACAAAAATTTACTTTTGTCATTAAAATTATTTAAGTCGCTTTTTAAGATCAAACAAAAAGCTCATAGCCTCATACGGTGACAAGGTATTTATATCCACCGCGCGAAGCTCCTCGATAACCTGATCGTTTACAAAATCGTCAAAGGTAATAATACTCTCATCAACCTCGGGCTCTGCCTTATCAGAGGTACTTATAGCCTTTGCGGTCTTCTCAACTGAGGAGAGTACCTCTTTGGCTCTCTTTATGACCTCATTCGGAATTCCAGCAAGCTTTGCGACCTCGATACCGTAGCTATCATCGGTCGAGCCTC
This sequence comes from Eubacteriales bacterium, assembly GCA_045127215.1. Taxonomy (GTDB): domain Bacteria; phylum Bacillota; class Clostridia; order Oscillospirales; family CAG-272; genus HGM12713. The sequence continues at coordinate 28,824 of JBGVPV010000049.1, forward strand.
GTACGATCTTACGAAGGAAGGTAATACTGTCACCGCGCTTTTTAGCCGCGATGTTATAGTTTACTATTCCGTCGATCTCGTCTTCCATTACCGTAAGCTCGTGATAATGAGTTGCAAACAAGGTCTTAGCACCTATCTTTTTACTTGACGTGTACTCGATGATAGCTCTCGCTATACTCATTCCGTCAAAGGTTGACGTACCTCTGCCTACCTCGTCGTAAATAATGAGACTGCGGCGAGTAGCGTTACGAAGAATATACGCAACCTCGTTCATCTCAAGCATAAAGGTCGACTGTCCCGACGCGAGATCGTCAGAAGCTCCCACACGTGTGAACAGCTTATCTACGATTCCTATTCTCGCTTCACGCGCGGGAACGAACGAACCGATCTGCGCCATCAGCGTAATTATAGCGACCTGACGCATATAGGTGGATTTACCCGCCATATTGGGACCTGTAATGAGCATAAGACGCTTTGATGAAGTATCAAGATCCGCATCGTTAGGTACGAAGTACGTATCTCTCACAAACTGCTCGACCACGGGGTGACGTCCGTCACGTATATTTATGACGTCACTCGTGTCGACCTCAGGACGAACGTAATTATTCTTTGCGGCAACCGACGCAAGACTGTAATATGCGTCAAGCTTTGCAAGTATTGCCGCCGCCTTTTGAATTCGGTGACTGTTATCAGCCACAAAAGCTCTCACTTCACAGAAAAGCTCGTATTCAAGCGAGCATACCTTATCGGACGCGCCGAGGATGGTAGCCTCCATATCCTTGAGCTCCTGAGTGATATATCTCTCAGCATTTGCAAGCGTCTGTTTGCGAATGTAGGTTTCGGGTACTTGTCCCATAAAAGACTTAGATACCTCTATGTAATAGCCGAAAACGCGGTTATAGGATATCTTAAGCGTCTTGATACCCGTCTTCTCACGCTCGTCTTCTGCCATTTTTTCAAGCATTCCGCGGCTGTCGTGCATTATCTCACGCAGTCTGTCGATATCGGCGTTATAGCCCTCTGCTATCATTCCGCCCTCTCGAACTGAGAACGGCGGATTTTCACAGATCGCGCTATCTATCTTCTCTCTTATATCGTCAAGCGGCTCAAGCTGTCTGTATAGACTTGAGAGCTCGTTTGACGCACAACCCTCAAGCAGCTTTTTGATATCGGGAAGCGAGCTGATAGTATTACATACCGCGCGCAGATCCTTGGCGTTTGCCGTACCGTAAACTATTCTCGTCACAAGTCTTTCAAGGTCAAGCACTCCCTCGAGCGCCGCGCCCAGCTCTTCTCTGAGAATATAGGTATTGTAAAGCTCCTCGACAGCATTCTGTCTTGAATTTATCGCGCCCGTGGAAAGAAGCGGATGCTCCACCCACTGCCTCAGAAGTCGAGCGCCTGCGGCGGTCTTGGTCTTATCAAGCACCCACAAAAGCGAGCCCTTCTTCTCCTTGGTACGCAGAGTTTCGGTAAGCTCCAGATTCCTGCGAGTGTTGATATCCATCTCGAGATACTGTCCCTCGGAATAGATATTAAGATCCTTGATATAGGATATATCTCCCTTTTGAGTCTCGGCAACGTAGCCGATAAGTCCACCAAGCGACATAATAAGCGCCTTATCCGTCTTATCCTCGTCTCTGAGAACGTCGGCAAACTGAGCCAAAACTATATCAAGACTTCTCTCATACTCAAACTGCTCAGGGCGGTTGTCCGTTATCATCGCCCCAAGTCTGCCGCTCATAAAGTCAGCAACCTCGCCGAGCTTCTTTTTACTGAGGTTTGTAATCACCTCGCTCGGCACGTAAGTTCCAAGCTCGTTTTTAAGTCTTGCGTCTATATTATCGCCGCAAAACGAGGTGGCAAATATCTGACCCGTGGAAACGTCGGCAAAGCTGACGCCACACTCAAACTCGCCCATATATACCGAGCAAAGATAATTGTTCTTTTTATCCGAAAGCAGGTCGCTCTCAATAAGCGTACCGGGAGTGATAACGCGAATTACCTCGCGCTTAACAAGTCCCTTGGCAAGCGCGGGATCTTCGGTCTGCTCACAAATAGCCACCTTATACCCCTTTTCTATAAGCTTTCCGATATACCCCTCGGCGCTATGAAACGGTACTCCGCACATAGGAGCTCTCTCGGCCTCCCCGCAATCTCTGCCCGTAAGTGTCAGCTCAAGCTCACGCGAGGCAAGCACGGCATCGTCAAAGAACATCTCGTAAAAGTCGCCAAGACGGTAAAATAACAAATATCCCTTATATTGATTTTTGATCTCGAAATACTGTTCCATCATTGGAGTCATAATTCAAAATCCCCCTATTTTTCTGTGTTTTAACGCCTCTTAGTGGCAACCGCCTCCGCAGGTAGAGCAGCTTCCCGAGCAGGAAGGCTTCTCGCCTGTTATGTGAAAGGTGATAGTAGAGTTAACGGCATTCATAAGCTCGTTTACCTCTGCCTGAACCTCATTAAGCTGAATAAACACGGGGTGCTCCATAATTATCTTATAAAGCTCATCGATTCTCGCCTGAATAGCGTCGATAAGCATGGTATCACGCTCTTCTCTGGTGATCTCGGTCTGAAGCGCCTTCTGCTGAACCTCATACTCTATCATAAATTTCTTAAGCTCACCGTCTGCCTCGTAAGCCTTCTTAGCCTCGTCAAGCTTTACAAGTCTTTCATCGGCCTTAAGCGCTTTACCAAGCTCTGCCGCAAGTTCAAAAATTCCCATTTTTTATATCCTCTTTCTTAAAATTATATTACTTTCTTTTTCCATACAGCGCAAAAGTCTCTCCGCGCTCTATCTCAACGTCCACGAATTTGCCCGTAAAGCTCTCGTCGGCGTCAAAGAACACTATTTTTCCGCCCTCGGTACGTCCGTTTATCACCGAGCTGTCGTTTTTACTCGCGCCGTCACACAGCACACGCAAGGTCTTTCCCACGAGCGCGCGGTTGGACTCGAGCGACACGGCGTTCTGCTCGGCGAGAAGCCTGTCAAATCTCTCTGACTTGAGCTTATCGTCAAGCTGTTCCATCTCGGCGGCGGGAGTTCCCTTTCTCGGCGAGTAGATAAACGAAAATATCATATCGAATTTTGCACGGCGAAGTGCTCTGAGCGTATCCTCAAACTCCTCGTCGCTCTCACCCGGAAATCCTACTATAATATCCGAGGTGATAGTGGCGTCGGGCATCTTTTCTCTTATATAGTCAACGATGCCCATAAACTTATCCATATCGTATCTGCGGTTCATATCGCGAAGCACCTTGTCGCTTCCCGACTGCATCGGCAGATGAAAGTGATGCGCTATATGCGTAGAAGCCGCCATCACGTCAATAAGCTCTTTCGTTGCGTCCTTGGGGTGACTCGTCATAAACTGAAGCCAATGGTCGCCCTCTATTTTATCAAGCTCGCGCAAAAGTCCCGCAAAGTTAACTCCGTCCTCAAGATCCTTGCCGTAGGAATTTACGTTCTGACCGAGAAGCGTTATCTCGCGGTAGCCACGAGCCACAAGCTCCCTGACCTCTTTTATTATTTCGTCTGCGCGTCTGCTTCTCTCTCTGCCGCGAACGTACGGCACGATGCAGTACGAGCAGAAATTATTACAGCCGTACATTACCGACACCCACGCGCGATAATTGCTGTCTCGCGTAGCGGGGATATCCTCGGCAACTATACGCTCCGCCATATCTTCGCGCAAAACGCGCTTCTGAGTTTTTATTTTTTGGCAAAGGAATTCGGGAAAACGGTGTATTACCGACGTACCGAAAAGCAAGTCAACGTAAGGATATCTGTGCTTGATATCGTTTCTGCGATGCTCTTGTGCCGGCATACAACCGCATACGGCTATCACCAGCTCACTTCTCTTTGCCTTTATATGCTTGTACTGTCCGATCAGAGAAAGCGCTCTTTTCTCGGCGTGCTCGCGTATGGCGCAGGTATTTACGATAATAAGATGCGCGTCGTCCGGCGTCTCGGTCGGCTCGTATCCCATCTCTGCGGCCATTCCGAGCAGCTTTTCGCTGTCGGACTGATTTTGCTGACAGCCAAGCGTCAGTACGAATACACGGGGGCGCGCTGAGTTTAGAAGCGTAAGACGCTCGCAATACTCGCGAACCTGTGCCATATATCCGTTTTGTTTCTCTATATCCAAAAGTGAAACCGTTTGTGTTTTAGTCTGCATAAAATTCTCTTCTTTTATTTATTCTCTCCCACAAAGCTTCTCGCCGCGGTCAAGGTATTCTGCATAAGCATGGTTATGGTCATAGGTCCGACTCCTCCGGGAACGGGAGTTATATAAGACGCCTTGGGCTCAACACTTGCAAAATCAACGTCACCCGTCAGCTTGCCGTCAGCACGTCGGTTCATTCCGACGTCAATAACGACCGCACCCTCTTTTATCATGTCCGCCGTAAAGAAATCCGCCTTTCCGATAGCCGCCACGAGCACGTCGGCTCTGCGGCAGATCTCAGAGAGATTTCGGGTTCTGCTATGACAAACGGTCACCGTGCCGTGCTTATGAAGCAACAGCATTGCCTGCGGCTTACCCACGATATTGGAGCGGCCTACGACCACGCATTCCTTTCCAGCCACGTCAATTCCGCTACGTTCAAGCAACGCCATAACGCCTGCGGGTGTACAAGGCAAAAATGAATAATCACCTATCATTATCTTTCCAACGTTATACGGGTGAAATGCGTCAACGTCCTTATCGGGACGGATGCGCAGTATCACCTGATTTTCGTCGAGATGTGAAGGCAAAGGAAGCTGACAAAGTATGCCGTGTATATTATCATCGGCGTTAAGCTTATCCACAAGCGCGTTAAGCTCATCCTGAGTGGTAGTAGCGGGCATCTCGTAAGCCTCCGAATAAAATCCGACCTCCTCACAAGCACGTCGCTTATTGCGAACGTAAACCTGTGACGCCGCGTTATCACCAACGATTATTACCGCAAGCCCGGGTCTTATACCGTGCTTTGCAACAAACTGTGCCGTCTGTTCCTTGATCTCGGCTCTCATCTTAGCAGATATTGCTTTGCCGTCAATTATCTTTGCCATAACCGTACTCCCTGTAAATTACTGTTTTTTATCGTCGTCCTTATTCTGAGGAATATCAAAAAGCTTTTCAAGCTTATCCGAAATATCGACAAACTCACGCTCCTGTCCCTCGGGCTCGGTCTGCTCGGGCTCGGTAGCGTCAGCACGCTCCTCGGTCTTTTCCACAGTCTCAGGCTCCTCAAAAGTCTGCTCCGCAGCCGCCGTAGCAGAGGTCGTAAACATAGGATAAGCCGCCTCGTAGCTGCGTGAAGTAAGCTCCGCGCGACGCGCTTTGGCAAGGAAATAGATAAGCATCACGCTTCCTACAACGAAGCAAACAAAGCCAACGACCTGCGATATTCTGAATACTCCGACGTAAAGGCTGTCTGTTCTGAGGCCCTCTATAAACATTCTTCCAAATCCGTACCAGGTAAAGTACATAAGAATGATCTGTCCGTCAAATTTTTTCTTTTTGTAAACAAGATTTATGAGTATAAATCCAAGAAGATTCCAAAGTGACTCATAAAGGAATGTAGGATGAACGTACGCCATCTGACCGCGAAGCTCGTAAAAGTCGTGAGGTGAAAGTCCCATACGCAAGAAGTAAAGAGGGCTGTCCTCGGCAACTATTCCGCCGTACGCCTCACCGTTGAAGAAGTTACCCCAACGACCGAGCAGCTGACCTATCATGACACCGGGAACTATCGCGTCGCCAAGCTTATAAAAGCTGAGCTTCTTTATCTTACAGCATATAAATACCGTCAACGTACCGACAATAAGTCCGCCGTATATAGCAAGTCCGCCTTCCCAGATAGCTATCATATCAAGGAAGCTGTCGTATTTGTCAAGCGAGGTAAGCACGTAGTAAGCACGCGCGCCGATTATGGCGAATATTACCGTATAAAGAGCTATATCCGTAAGGTCATCAAAGCTGACTCCGTCCTGCTTTGATCTGAAATGAGCGTACAAAAACGCAAGAATGATACCGCAAGTAATAATGAGTCCGTACCAGCGCACCTCAACTCCGCCGAATATCGGCAAAGAAAATGCTACGGGATTTACAACAAACTCCTCAATTCCAAGTCCGGGAAATGAAATTCTTATCATGCTACGCACTCGCGTCGCGGCTTTTAGTCGCGGCGCAACTCCTTTCTGATTTTTTTAATTTTTCTTGGGAAGGACCACCGACAAGGTAACGGTCCGCTCGTCAAACGCATTTTCAAACGCCGCGCTTACCTCGTCAAAGGTAACGTCGGCAAGAATATCTGTAAACTCAAGCATCAAAGCATCCTCGCAAACGAAGGCAAAAAGTGAATTTGCCACGCTCTCGGTAGAATCGAAATTCTTTACCGACTCAGCGTACATAACGCGCTTCGCCCTCTCGAATTCCCCTCTGTCAAGTCCTTGCTCTTTAAGGCTTCTGATATGCTCCGATATCTCAGAGAGCACCGCTTGAGGATCGTCCGCCTCGCCCGCCACGGAATTATACGCAAAATCCTTTGCTATCGTATAACCGTATGAGAATGCGGGAGAGATCATATTTTTCTCAAACAACGAGCTGTAAAGCTCAGCAGATCGCGCAAAGATCATCTCATTGAGTATAGAAAATACCGCGTCTCTCTTTATTCTCTCACGTGCGTCCTCGGGGATATTCACGTCCTTATATCCTATACTGAAGAGCGGCTTTGACACCTGCATCTCTGCTTCAACGTATCCCTGATATGCAAACTGACTCTCGTCCTCGCTCTGCCTTAAAGGACGGGCGCTCCGCTTATCTGAAAATTCAAGAGCAAGATGCTTATCCGCAATATCTATGACGCTGTCCGCGTCAACGTTACCGCACACCACGAGCGCCATATTCTCAGGCGTATAATACGCATCGTAGCAGCTATACAGAAGCTCGGGAGTTATTTTTTTGATAGACCCCACGTCACCGCAGATATTTCTGCGAATGCTATGATGCTCGTACATACCCTCAAGCATTCCGTAAAAACAACGGTCACCGGGGTTATCGTCGTACATTTTTATCTCCTCTGAGATTATTCCTATCTCAGCTCTCACCGATTCCTCGGTGAAATACGGATGAGTCACAAAGTAAATAAGCTCTCCGAGAGAATCCTCAAATCTATCCGTACAGCTGAACAGATACACCGTCTTATTGAAGGATGTGTATGCATTTGCGTCAGCTCCGTACTCCGAAAAGCGTTCAAAGGAATCACTGCCGTCCTCATTGAAGAACAGCTTATGCTCAAGAAAATGAGCTATTCCGTCAGGTACGGTTACGTGTTCTCCGTCAACGACGATGCTGTTGTTTATAGAGCCGTACTTAACGCCGAACAAGGCGTAGGTAGCGGACATATTTTTTGGAAATACGTATATATCAAGTCCCGAGGGGTGAGTGTATTTAAAATACGACTCGCCGAGAGAGTCACTGTTATACCTGATCATCTCGCGTTTATTCATAATCCTCTACCTCCTCTTGTGAAGTACTGCCGTTACCGCTCACAAAGAAGCAAGAGTCATAACGTATCTTACCCGCAAGTCTTACTATATCCTCGCGCGTCACGCTCATAAGCGCGTCGCGGCACTCCTCAACGGTTTCATTTATGCCGAAGCACGCGCGCGTCGCGTAAAACGCCTGCAAGGAAAACGGAGAGTCATATATCTGAGCATACGAATAGCCAAGTGAATTTCTGGCAGCAGCAAACTCCGCGTCGGTAATATCTCCGCGTCTTATTGCGTCAAGCTGAGCGAGTATACCTGATATTACTTTCTCCTTATTTGATTCCTCAAAGCCGCAGGAGACCATAATGTTTCCCGATACCGAGCTGTACGAGGATGAGCAATAATAGCAAAGCCCCTGCTTTTCACGGACGTTTAGAAATAGCTTGGATGCGGGAGACGCTCCGAGTATTTCATTGAGGAGTATAGCGGTATGCCTGTCCTCTCTGTTGTATCCCGTACCCGTTACAAAGCCCATGGAAAGCTTTGCCTGCGAGACGTCCATCTTCTCCTCGGAGTACGCGTACTCTCTTGAATCTGAAATAACGTCGGGTACGTAATCGACAGAACCGTATCCGAGTTTTCCTCCGAAAGCCTCAGCAAGACTTTTTGCCACACGTTCGCCGTCCTTTGAGCCAACGTAAAAGACCGAAAGCTCAGCGGTATCAAGCAGCTTTTTATGATAAGCCATCAGCTCATCACTGCTGACTGTCTCTATATTTTCAAGCAAATATTCAAGCGTTGGATAATTGGGATTATCTCTGTGCAAGAGCTCTCTGCAACGCATAGCCGCATAAGCTCTGGTATTATTACGCTCTGCAAGCAAGGCGTCGCGAACGATAGCAATCTCACTGCGAAGCGTATCGGCGGGAAATGCGCCGTTCTGCTTTTTGGGGGCGGTCAACAGCTCCCCGATGATTCCAATAACTCCGCCAAAGACGTCCTCGCCCTCGGGAACGTGACGGTCAGCCAAAAAGTCCGCACCTACGTTGAGCGAGAGAGTGTTCGCACAGGTATTTGAGGATATCTCCACAACCGCGGCGTACAGCATATCAAGCGCTCTGTTTACCGCAGCGTGCGACGGCATCGACTCAGTACCGCGACGCATGATACCCGAGAGCAGCATATTGCACAGATAATCTCTCGGCGTCAGCGGTATACTGAGGGAAAGACCGAGCGCCTCGGTTTTGAATTTATTCGTATTTATGTATGACAGCGAAGCGTTGTTCGCTATGCTGATGCGTTGTAGTTTCATTCCGTGTCCCGTTGTGCGAATGCAACAACTATCCCATTATAGTATATTCAATATATTATACTACAAAAATATAATAATTGCAATATTTTTTTATTATTTAATATTATATTAATCGAAATTTAGCAAAAACAGTAATTTTTTTCAAAAAAAGTGTTGACAAAGCCTTTTGTATTATGGTATAATATACTGCCGCATAAATTGGGGCTTTTTAAGTGCGCAAAGAAATACTCTCTGCGCCGCCTTATATTAGCGAGTCTATAAGAAAGAGAGGTGCTTTTCGTGTACGCAATTATTGAAACAGGCGGAAAGCAGTACAAGGTTAACGAGGGCGATATCCTTTTCATTGAGAAGCTCGACGTTAACGCAGGTGACACTGTTACTTTTGACCGTGTCAAAGCAGTATCTATGGGAGATGATTTCAAGGTTGGCGCTCCCACAGTTGAAGGTGCAACCGTTACAGCAAATGTCGTTTCTAATGGAAAAGGCAAGAAGATTTATGTAATCAAGTACAAGTCCAAGAAGAACGAGAAGAAGAAGATCGGTCACAGACAGCCTTACACTAAGGTACAGATCGTATCCATCAACGCTTGAATAAAATCAAGTAAGTGAAAAAATGACTAAAGTCGTTTTTTTCAGAAGCGGTGGAAGCTTCTATGGGTTTGAAGAGCAAGGTCACGCGGATTACGCGAATGCAGGTGAAGATATTCTCTGCGCTGCCCTGTCTGCTATGACAATGCTCATCATAAACACTGTCGAGGTCGCTTATGCCTCGGACGTGGATTATGATATCGACGAGGGTGCTACTACTATCAAGGTAAGATCCAAGGCGGCACTGGCGGAGTTTGAAAATGACGAGCGCAAGAGATATGCGATCTCAGGTCTTTTCCTCTCCTACTATTACCAGCTCAACGATCTCGTCGAGGAGTATTACGATCACCTGTCCGTCGAGGTTAAGGACGTAGATTACGTCTGATGTCTTCTAAAGACAAACGTACAACAAATTACATTAATTACGGAGGAATGAAAAATGGTAAGAATCAGTTTACAGTTCTTTGCTCATAAAAAGGGTGTTGGTTCTACAAAGAACGGCCGTGATAGCGAATCCAAGCGCCTTGGCGTGAAGAAGGCTGACGGTCAGTCCGTGCTTGCAGGTAACATTATCGTAAGACAGAGAGGTACTGCTATCCATCCCGGCAACAACGTCGGTATCGGCAAGGACGATACACTTTTTGCTCTCATTAACGGAAAGGTTAAATTCGAGCAGAAGACAAAGGACAAGAAGCAGGTTAGCGTTTACGCTGACTAATTCAGTAAAAAGAAAAGCCTTTGGGTTGATCCCCAAAGGCTTTTCTTTTTTATATTTATTCAAACTTAAGGTCAACTGCTATCGGACAGTGGTCGGAGCATTTAAGCGCGATTGAATTATGCAAGATATCAAAAGTCATCGCTTCAATTCCCTCGCCTACGGTATAGACGTGATCTATCGCGCGCTCAAATCCGAGCCCCGTAAGATCCGCACAGTAATTGTAAAAATCACGATCCGCGTCATACGTGGGATATGCGTGGCAGGTGGTATGCGAATCGGCAAACACGGGAGCGGTAAGCTGCACCGCCTTGAAGCCGTCAAGCTCATTCAGCACGTCGATCACGGTTCTTCCCCCCGTCACGCTGTTTTTGACCGAGTCCAGAGACGCGTGATTATAACACGCATTCATATCGCCACCGAGGACTATGGGAAGCGCAGGATACTTTACACGAATAGTATTATTGATAACGTCGAGCATTTCCTCGGCGTTTTTAATTCGCGCAAGATTTGACTCAGCTCTCTCATTTCTGTCCACAACCGCATCAGCCGCATAATAGAAATGCAGACTTATCACCACAAAGCTCTTCCCTGTTTTTTTATCGGCAAAGACCGCCCAGGTAAAATTCTTGGTGTTGCCGTTATTGCAGACCTTGGGATTTACGGGACTTACGTAGAAAAACGGGTGGTATCCCTGATCCAACAGCTCAAGCCTTGAAGGGTCGTAGAATATCGGAGAGCAGTTTTTACCGAGCGCGCTGAAATCCACCTCGACCTCGGCATAGCCCGACGATGTCAACATAGGCGTCATAAGCGCACGCGGGATAACGTCGTATTCCTGAAGGCACAGCAGAGGCGCGCCGTACTCGCGGTAAAGCTTTACCTGAAAATCAAAGCGCTTTTCGGAGTTTATCGTAGGCTCACGGTCATAGCCGAATATGTTATGGTATATTACTCTCAGGTCGCCGTATTCTCTCGCCATACTTACGTCAGCGGCATCAAGCTCGGCATCTATCGGAAGCCGAGCGTTAAAGCTCCCCTCACCGTCAAAGAGAGACATAAAAAACTCGGACACCTTATCGTATCCCGAGGCGCACGCCGCCGCGAGAATTATATTGCCGTCACGACTGTAAACTCGGCAGAGATTTTTATTGTCCGCGTCGTATTCTTCAAATATCACGCAGTTCTCACTGTCCGCATCTGTCGCAACGCATATATCACTTCCGAATTTTTTATTCAACTTATCGGCAAGCGTATAAGCCGCCTCGCGCATCCAAGTCGCGTCCCCATTATCTGCATTATAACTTATTTTAAACTCTTTTACGTTTTTCATAAAGTCCTCCCCCTGAAGCCATCAACTTATTTTCTTCGTTTTTCCTCAAAAAATTCTTTAAGAAGTGCCGCAGACTCTCCCGCCAGCACACCCTCCTCAACCGCAAAAGCGTGATTGAAGGGATAACGGTTAAAGTTTATAACGCTGCCAAGGCAGCCCGCCACAGAGTCACGGACAGCAAAAACGACCTTGTCAATTCGGGAGTTGACTAACGCACCCGCGCACATAGGACACGGCTCAAGCGTTACGTAAAGAGTACAGCCCGACAGCCTCCACGTGCCAAGCGTTCGGCACGCCCCCTCTATCGCGATAATTTCGGCATGTGCCGTGGCGCTTGCATTATTTTCGCGCAAATTATACCCCTTGCCGACGATCTCGCCGTCCTTGACGACGATCGCCCCTACGGGAACTTCACCAAGTGCCGCCGCTTCTTTTGCAAGAGAGAGCGCCTGCTTCATAAATTCTACGTGATTTTGCATGATCTCACTTCCTGTAATAAACGTAAAATGCGATAACCGTTCTTTCCTGTCCGCCACTTTCAAGATCCGGGCCTGTGAGTACCACGCCGTCGCGTGACATAAGCTCCCACAGCTTAAGATCGTCTACGGGGCATCGGAAAACGACCTTTTGCGAAGCATAAACGATAAACTCGTCGTTTCTTATATTAAGCCCGCCGTTGCGCCCGATAACCTCTTCGACGTCGCCTTTTTTCTCAGTGACGTATTTGATGTGCTGTCCGCACACCGCGTACGCAAGCTCACGGCGGAATTTTTTACTGTCCGGATTTTTACTCTTAAACAATTTATCAAAAAATCCCATATTGATCGCTCCAAAATTTTTATTTGAGAATAAGCGCGGTAAGGGGCGGTACGACTCCCGAATATTCCGCGCCAGTGATAAGATCAACGGCTTTATGCGATACGGAATAAGACACGGGAGTATCGGAAGCGTTGACAACAACGGTCAACTGCTCACTCTCGTTATAACGTCTGTAAGCAATAAACGCGCCGCTTGCGTGTTCAACGCAAAACTCTCCGTCAACAAACAGCTTCTCTGCCTCTCTTATATTACCGAGACGCGTGTAATGCTCAAGCAATTCCCTACACTCTCGTCCCCACGGGAAAGTTCTGCGGCAGAAGGGGTCTCCGTAACCCTCGACTCCTGCCTCATCACCGTAAAACACGGAGGGGACGCCGTAAACCGTGTACTGTATAACAGCCGCCAGCTTTTGCAGAGCAATTCCGCTCGCTCTTTGAGCGTCACTAAGACGCTTTTGTTCAAGCTCACGGCAAGAGAGCTCAGATACGTCCTCACCTGCGTCTCCGAGCAACGTGAGTATTCTCTCGGTATCGTGAGTTCCAAGCAGATTCATAAGGCTGTCACACACGCACTTGGGGTAGGAGGCGTATATGGATTTGAGAATATCGGCAAGCATCTCGGCATCCTTATCCACAAGGAAAGCAAGTACACCGTTACGCAAAGGATAATTCATTACGCTGTCAAGCTGAGCTCCGCGCAGGTATCTGCGACGCTGTGAATATGCCACCTTTTCAGCCGCGTTCTCCCATACCTCGCCGATGATAATTGCCTCACCGTCAGACGCGCCCTTTACGGCAACTCTGAGTTCGTCAAGGAACTGATCGGATAACTCGTCAGCCACGTCAAGCCGCCAACCGCCGATTCCCGCTCTTACGTATCGAGCGCAAACGCCGCTTTGCTCGTCGGTGAAAAATCTGCGACAGCTCTCGCTTGAATGGTCAAGTCTTGGAAGAATGGTTATTCCCCACCAGCTCTCGTACTCCTCAGGGTACTTGCGGAATTTGTACCAATTCCGAAACGCCGAGTCGGGATCGGAATAAGCTCCGCGAAAACCGTATTTTCCGTATTTATCAAAATACAGGCTATCGTCGCCCGTGTGATTGAAAACACCGTCAAGTATTATTTTTATATCAAGCTCAGCGGCTTTTTTTATAAGCGCGTCAAACGCCGCTCTGCCGCCGAACATTTCGTCAACTTCAAGATAATTTCCCGTATCGTATTTATGATTTGAATACGCACGGAATATAGGGCTGAGGTATATAACTCCGACTCCGAGGGATCTCAGATAATCAAGCTTCTGGCAAACTCCCCAGAGATTGCCGCCGAAGAACATATTGTTAGCGAGCTTATCTCCCCATTTCTCAGGATACTGCATAACGCCGTTATCCCAGTCCTCGTTGATTATAGCGTCGTCACGCGTGCCGACGCTTCCCTCACCGCGATAAAAGCGGTCAACGAAAACGTGATACATGGTTCTGCCCCTGAACCACTCGGGAGTATCATAATCCGCGCTGTGAATAAGTAGGACAAACTTGCCCGCGGACTGATGCTCAAGCGTAAAATCCACGTAGTTATAGGTACTTGTAAAAAGCGTGTCAAGACCGCGCAAAAACAGTATCTCGTAGTAAAAGAGTCCGTTATCGTCGCCACCGCACAGCTCCGCTGTACTCACGGTCAAGCTATACGTGTCAACGCCAAGCTCCGTATTCACAAAGTGAAACGGCATATCAAACGGCTCTGCACCGTCACGGTTTATACGCAGAACTACCGCCGAAGCCCCCAAAACTCTCGGTACCTCGACGGTAAATTCTATATTACTTCCATACGGAAAAGCGCCTCTCTGGGAGGCGTCTTTTCCGTTTATGCTTTTTTTGATACGGGGCATGCACTCGCACGCCGGTGTAAGTTTAGTAAGCATTAAAATTAAAACATCCTTATTTTTTATCTGTAAGTCTTCTTATTCCCCAGATATTCTGAGCGTACTCGTTGATAGAACGGTCTGCCGCAAAGTAACCGCAAGCCGCGATATTGAGAAGTGACATTCTGTTCCACTTCTCCTTATCCTGATAATCGTCTATCGCGCGAGCGTGAGTCGTACGGTAGGACTCAAAGTCTGCAAGACACATATACGGGTCTGCAACTCCCTGACCTGTGAGCAAGTAGTTTGCGATATCACAGAAGGACTCGCCTGCAAAGCCTACGTTGAGGGCATTGATTATTCTGCGGAGCTTCTCGTTATTGGAGTAGAACTCGATACAGTTATAACCTCTGAGCCACATCTCGTCAACCTCAGCACTTGTAAGACCGAAGATATACATATTATCCTCGCCGACCGCGCCAAGCATTTCTACGTTTGCGCCGTCAAGCGTACCTATGGTCATAGCACCGTTGATCATGAGCTTCATGCATCCCGTTCCGCTTGCTTCCTTACCTGCAAGAGAGATCTGCTCGGAAAGCTCTGCCGCGGGAACGAGGGCTTCTGCCATACTTACGTTATAGTTTTCAAGGAATACGACCGCAAGCTTTTCGCGAACCACGGGATCACTCTCGATCTCCTTACCGAGCGCGCAGATAAGCTTGATGATGCTCTTAGCCATATAGTAGCCGGGAGCCGCCTTTGCCGCAAACATAAAGGTCTGAGGCTGGAATTCCTTGTTGGGATTATCCTTGATATCAAGGTAAAGACCTATGATATTGAGTACGTTGAGAAGCTGACGCTTATATTCGTGAAGTCTCTTGATATGAACGTCGTAGAAGGAATGGGTATCGATGGTTCTTCCCGTCTGCTTATAGATATGGTTTGCAAAAGCGATCTTATTGTCGTGCTTTATTGCTCTTACCTCGGAAAGCACTCCCGTATCGTTTACGTACTTTGCAAACTCGGAGAGCTCCTCGGGGTTGTGTCTGTATCCCGTTCCGATAGTATCGTCAAGAAGTCCTGCAAGCTTGGGGTTTGAGTAGCACAACCAACGGCGGTGCGCTATACCGTTAGTAACGTTGCAGAAGCGATACGGATACATTGCGTAAAAGTCCTTGAATATGGACTTTGTAAGAATATCGGAGTGAAGCTTTGATACGCCGTTTATGGAGTGACAGCCAACCGCGCAGAGATTTGCCATACGCACCTGACCGTAGCTGATAATACTCATCTTGGAAATTCTGTTCCAGTTACCCGGGAAGGTCTTCCAAGCCTCACGGCAGAATCTCTCGTTGATCTCGTGAATGATATTGTAGATTCTGGGGAGCTTGAGACGGAAGAGGTCCTCATTCCAAGCTTCGAGTGCCTCGGGCATTACGGTATGGTTGGTGTAAGAACAGATCTTAACAACCATATTCCAAGCCTTTTCCCAAGGATAGAAATACTCGTCAACGAGTATTCTCATAAGCTCGGGGATACAAAGCGCGGGGTGAGTATCGTTGATATGGATAGCCACCTTATCGGGAAGATTATCAAGCGTTCCGTAAACAGCCATGTGGTCACGGATAATGCTCTGACAGGATGCGGACACCAGGAAGTACTGCTGAGAAAGTCTGAGCAGCTTACCCTCGATATGATTGTCTGAGGGATAGAGCACCTTGGAGATGATCTCAGCGTTTGTGCTTTCCTCTACTGCCTTAGTGTACTGTCCCTGAGTAAAGAGCTTCATATTGAAGTTGTGAATATCTCTTGCCTTCCAAAGTCTGAGCTGGCTTACTGCCTTGCTGTCAGATCCGGATATCATCATATCGTAAGGAACTGCCTCGATCTCCTCTGCGTTCTCATAAATGATCTCGCAGTGACCGTCACGCCATTCCTCGCGGATGTGACCGCCCATCTTGACCTTGAATATTCTATCGGTTCTTGGAACTAACCATACTTCTCCTCCGGGAAGCCAGATGTCGGGAAGCTCGACCTGCATTCCGTCAACTATCATCTGCTTGAAGAATCCGTACTCATAACAAATCGAAAATCCCGTTGCGGGGTAATCGAGTGATGAGAGTGAATCCATAAAGCAAGCAGCAAGTCTTCCAAGTCCGCCGTTACCAAGTCCCGCGTCGGGCTCGCACTCGTAAATATCCTCAAGTGTAAAGCCGTAGGCATTCAGCGCCTTCTCATACTCCTCAGCTATGCCGAGATTGCATATACTGGTCTTGAGGGAGCGACCGAGCAAGAATTCCATGCACATATAATATACGCGCTTCTCGCCCTTCTTGTTTACCTCATGCTTGAACTCCCCTCTCTTCTCGGTGAGGATATCCTTAACTGTCATAGCTACCGCTTTGTACATCTGATCCTTGGTAGCCTCTGTGGGCTTGCAGCCAAAGTATCTTGAAAGCTTCGCCTCTATATTTTCTTTTACCTGTTTTTTCTGTGTCTGATTCGCCATTGGTATAATTTTTCCTTTCAAAATTGCCTGTTGATTAAATGTTGTTATACATTTCAATATATTTGATTGCCGAGCTCTTCCAGGAGAAGTCGGTTCTCATGATTTTTCCGATAAGCTTGTTTCTTATCTCGACGTCGTTCCATACGCCGATAGCTGCCTGAGTTCTCTCTTTGAGCTCCCAGGGGCTGTAATTTGCGAATGTAAAGCCATTGCCCTTGATAGTGCCGTTATCATTCCAATATCCCTTAATGGAGTCGTAAAGACCGCCTGTCTCACGGGTTACGGGAATTGCGCCGTATCTTGACGCGATCATCTGAGAGAGTCCGCAAGGCTCGCTCTTTGACGGCATCATAAAGATGTCAGACGCCGCATAGATACGCTTGGCAAGATCTCTGTCATAAGTGATAAGCGCTCTTACTCTGTCGGGGAAATTTGCCTGCAAGTCGCAGAAAAACTTCTCGTAAGCCGCCTCGCCCTTACCGAGAACCACTATCTGACAGTTGCTCTCGTACATAAGAGAGTACATCATCTCGGAGATTATATCAAGTCCCTTGTGAGACGCAAGTCTTGAAACTATGGATATCAGGGGCACGTCGTTAGTTTCGGGAAGTCCGATCTCTCTCTGAAGTGCCGCCTTGTTTTCATACTTGCCGCCAAGAGAGCGCCAGCTGAACGTCTTTGCGATACTCGTATCCTTGGAGGGATTGTAGTAAACGTAGTCTATTCCGTTAAGAATACCCGAAAGCTTATACGCGTTCTCGTTGAGTATCGCCGAAAGTCCGTGCGAATGCTCTTCTCCGCGTATCTCCTCAGCGTATCTCGGGCTTACGGTGGTAACCTTATCAGCGCAAACTATCGCGCCCTTCATAAGATTTATACAGCCGTCCCATTCAACCGTATCTCTCCACCAATCAAGCTCAAAGAGATCGGCAAGTATCGCCAGATCGTATTTGCCCTGGTACTCAATATTATGTATGGTGAATACCGTATCTATTCCGGTGTATCCGGGGCGGTTATTATATTTACACTTAAGATATATTACACTCAGAGCCGCCTGCCAATCGTGTGCATGCACGATATCGGGATGATAACCGATCTTATCAAGCATCTCCAGAGCCGCCTTTGAGAAGAAAGCAAATCTCTCTCCGTCGTCAAAGCAACCGTAGAGCATATCGCGCTTGAAATAATATTCGTTATCGATAAAGTAATATGTCACTCCATCACGGCGCAGGCTCTTGACTCCGCAGTACTGACGACGCCACGCGATAGAAATATCAAACTCCGCCTCGGTCTTCATCATATCTCTGTACTGCTGTGAAACCGCACTGTAAAGCGGCATTACCACTCTTACGTCAACGTCCTCGCCGCCTGCCGCCGCGATCGCCGCAGGAAGAGAACCCATAACGTCGCCCAGACCGCCCGTTGCGGCAAAGGGCATGGATTCAGCGCCTACAAATAATATCTTCTTCATTTTTGTTTCTCCTTTTTAAAGAGTGTGTGTGTCTCAGAGCTTTCGTCAGATTATAGTTGCCTTGGGAATATAGAAAGGCATAGTGGTATGTCCCGAAAGAACTCTGTCGTCACAAATAGTAACGTTCTTATCCGCGATAACGCAGTTAAGGCTTACGTTGTTGCCCGTAAAGGTATCCTGCATAAGAATACAATTCTTAACGACAGTTCCCTTTCCTACTCTTACGCCTCTGAAAAGAATACAGTTCTCAACCGTACCCTCAATGATACAGCCGTCCGCAACAAAGGAATTGGTTACCTTTGCCTCAGTGGTATATCTCGTAGGAGCAGAGTTACGAAGCTTTGTGTATATGGGGCTGTCATTCTTGAAGAGCTGGCTGCGAACGCCGGGCTCGAGAAGCTTCATAGAGCTTGTAAAGTAGCTCTCAAGCGAATCGATAGTTATAAAGGTATCCTCGTAGAGATATCTGAAAAATCTTGCCTTGCCGATACGTCTTACAACGATGTCCTTAAAGAAGTGGCGGTAGCCGTGAGCAGCCGCGTCACGGATAGCGCTGAGCAGGAACATTCTGCTGACTACAACGATATTGGTGCTGATCTCAGGTACGGAGATATCCTTGATATATGCGGAAGCCTCGTTAATAACACCGTTCTCGTCGCAACGGATAGCCGTTGCATCCTTTATATCGGTATCAGCCTCACCGAGCTTTCTGGTTACGATAGTCATATCCGCGTTGTTTGCGATATGAGCGTCTATAACGTCGGAAAGATTAATGTTGCAGATACCGTCGCAGTCGGAAAGAACTATGTAGTCCTCGTTACAGCGAGAGATAAAGTTGGTTACTCCCATAAGTGCTTCAAGACGTGTGGAGTAAAGCTTCGAGCCTGTGTTTTCATACGCCGTGATAAAGGGAGGAAGTATCTTGATGCCTCCGGAGCGTCTTGCAAGATCCCAGTCCTTACCCGTACCGATATGGTCCATAAGAGACTGATAATTGTTATGTGTAATTATTCCAACCTTGGTAATACCGGAGTTTACCATATTGGAAAGCGGAAAGTCAATAAGTCTGTAACGGCAGCCAAAGGGTATTGACGCCATAGTTCTCATGCTTGTAAGCTCGGGGATCGCCGAATCATGTATATTGGAAAATATAAGACCTGCTACTGTTGCCATATCAGTTACCCTCCTTGTTAAGATCTACTTCTTTTGCAATCATCGCGCCATCTGCAACTACGGTATTTGCGGGTACGCAGATATCCGCGCCAATAACGCAAACGTCCTTTGCACTCTGCTTATCAGCTCCTACTCGGGAGTTCTCACCGATAGTAGTTCCGCTGTCAATGATAGAGTAATTTACGACCGCGCCGCTCTTGATAACAACGCTGTCAAGGATTACGGAGTCAAGCACGGTTGCGCCCTTCTCAACGATAACTCCTGAACCGATAACCGAGTTACGAACTGTTCCGTATATCTCACAGCCCTCGGTAATGGTGCTGTTGTCCACAACTGCGCCATCTGCCACGAACTGAGGTGAGTGCGCCTCGTGTCTTGAATATATTCTCCACTCCTCATCGTTGAGGTCAAGCACGGGAGTCTCGCCAAGGAGATCCATATTTGCCTCCCACAAGGAAGCGATAGTTCCAACGTCCTTCCAGTATCCTGCGAAGGGGTATGCCATCATCTTCTCGCCTGCGGCAAGCATTGTGGGAATGATATTCTTACCAAAGTCATTAGAGCTCTTGGGGTCTTCCGCGTCAGCTATGAGGTACTTCTCAAGCACGCTCTTTGTAAATACGTAAATACCCATAGATGCCTTAGTGCTGTCGGGATGCTTGGGCTTCTCCTCGAACTTGAAGATCCTGCCGTCCTCATCGGTGCTCATTATTCCAAATCTGCTTGCTTCCTCGATAGAAACGTCGATAACCGCGATAGTGCAGTCAGCTCCCGTCTTCTTATGGAATTTAAGCATCTTAGCATAATCCATCTTGTAGATATGGTCACCCGAGAGAATAACTACGTACTCGGGATCGTATCTGTTTATGAACTGCAAATTCTGATAAATAGCATTTGCCGTTCCCTTGTACCAGTCAGCACCGTTCTTGCCCTGATAAGGGGGGAGTATCTTTACACCGCCCCAGGATCTGTCAAGATCCCAAGGAAGACCTGTGCCTATGTAGTCGTTGAGCATCAAGGGCTGATACTGTGTAAGCACGCCTACCGTATCAATTCCTGAGTTCACGCAATTGGAAAGCGGGAAATCGATAATTCTGTATTTTCCTCCGAAGGGTACCGCGGGTTTTGCATTTTTTTCTGTGAGCGCGTACAAGCGGCTTCCCTGTCCGCCTGCAAGCAGCATGGCAACGCATTCTTTGTTCCTGAACATAATATCCTCCATTTGTTTTTTTGAAAAAATTTATATTTTATTTTTATTTTTTCTAAGTTTAAATCGTCTTAGAAATATATCTCTGACCAAGCTCGGCAACGTATTTCTGAAGCTCGGCGTGAGCGCGGTCTTCAAGCAACGACCAATCGACCGACGTATCAACTGCGTCTGCCTGACCTATCTCCGAACCCATAACGATAAGCTTTTTGCACGTGGATGCCATAAAAGCTTCAAACGCAGAACGCATATCCTCAAGACTCACATTGAAGCCTTGAACGAATGCATCGCACGCGCAGATCGTCAACGCCTGTCCATCTTGAATACCACCCACAATTTTGCGATCGGACACGAGTATTGCATCCGGAAATTTCTGTGCAAGTCCATCCCAAAGGCGCTCGGCAAGCGTCGGATCAGCAATACACAGTCCGTCGGCGTGGTATCTATCAAGCCAAAAGGCGCAGGCATCAGCGTAATAAGCAAGCTCATCATCGCAAGGCGACAGTGCTTTTTGATCTTTGGTCGGAAGCTCGAAAATAACTCCAACTCCCGCCTCGTGCATTGAGTCCACGAACGCCGCAAGCTCCGACGGATGTCCGCCAAAGGTGCGCGCGGCAAAATACGAGGTATTTTCACCGTCGCTCACAAGAAAAGACGCAAGCTGAACGTGGGTACATCCAAGCTGCTTTACGTAAGGCGCGAGCTCGCACGCAAGAGTACGGTATGAAAACCGTGATCCGCTATCAGCGCACATCCATTTATCAGCAGTAATTTTATATATACTCAAGGGCTTTGAACAAAGCTCCTTTTTGTATTGCTCTCTGTATTCGAGCCAGGTAGCATCGCGCCACTCGTATGACTCTGTGTTGCAGATCACCGAGGCGTAAGCGCCGCTTTCCTCGCTGTGCGTCTCATAAGGGTCAGCCATAAAAATCTCTTCGCCATCCTTGGCGACTACACGGTATTTATATTTACAACCCTCAAAAAGCAAGTCGCGGCTTGTCTGACACTCCCAGACCCCGTCGCTCAACCTCTCAAGCTGAATGCCCTCTTGCCAAGCGCAAAAGTCACCTGTGAGAAACACCTTGTCCGCGTCGCGTACACGCACACGGGCAACCGCACGATCCCCCAAAAAGTGAACGCCGAAATATCCGTATCCCTCAAAGCTCACGTAAGATGAGTCATCGATATTCATAGGCGTTCTCCTTTCATCAGTTAAGCTCGGTGTGATAAATTATCTCGTCCGGGAAACACATTCCGAGCTTTTCACGGGCAATACGTATTTTAAAAGCATCATCAAGCGGGGCGTCAACGAGGTACTCAAGTCTATCGATGTTATCGTTGAGCTTGAGTATGTATTCTTGCTTTTGCTGCATCTGCCGCTTAAGCTCGTTATATCTCATCACGCTCCAAAGGAAAAAGACCACGGCAAAAACAAGTAAGAGTATCAAAAATATACGAATTATACGCGACATGGGCGACTTATTATCCGCAAAGTATTTTTTTGCCGTCATTTTTTCCTCCCGATAGTTTTTTTGTCATTTTTTAATATGAAGCCGTACCTAGCCCATTTTAATATAATAATATTATTATATATATTATACAACATATACTTACATTTTTCAAGAGATTTACGAATATAAAATTGACAAATTTTAATGCTTTTTGTGATTTTTTTCAACAAAAATACGCACGGAATGCCCAAAAGTCTCAAAACGCGTAAAACCGCACCCATAAACGCGGAAAATATCAGCCTTACAAGACGTGAAAAAACAGCACGGTATATCAAAAATCCAACCGTCGCTCCCAAAAAATCAAAGAAACGTATCCTGCCCTTATCAAAGTAAAAGCTCAGCACGATTATACCGCAAAACGCCACGCCGACACAGCACAGGTCTGTAACAAAGCGAAGAACGCCACGCACGTGCTTCGGAAGGCGACGGCAAAGCTCGGCCGAGACGTCCGCAAGCACTCCCACAGCCGCGCCGAGCGCGGCGCAATAAAGCGCGAGAAGCGCTTGCGCTGTCGGGTATATCTCCATCAGCCGAACAGCCTCCTGTGAAGCTTTCTCCCCTTATCCTGCTTACCGTCCGAATAGGCAATAGCGTTTATCCTTCCCGTTATTTCTATGTCTCCGCTGCGCTTGTCAAGCCCCTCGATACGAATATTTTCTCCTTCGACAAACACCTCTCCGTCCTCGCATATAATATGCGCGCCATCCTCGTCAAAGCTTACCACCTCAATCACCTCGCACATACTTATCCGCGCTCTTTTATACACGCAAAGCGTCATTTTTTCTTCAGACATAAAAAACCTCCGCATATCATTCTCAATAGATGATATGCGGAGTGCTTATTCAATATTACGGCTTATTCCTCAATGATCTCGTACATATCAGAGGCTTCTGCCTTTGCCACGGTCTCCTTGACCAAAAGAACTCTGAGCTTGAGCGTGCGGTTGCCGAAGGTTATCTCCAGAATATCCCCGACCTTTACGTCGTACGACGCCTTGGCGCGTCTGCCGTTGACGGTTACGTGATCCGCGTCACACGCGTCGTTTGCAACCGTTCTTCTTTTGATTATTCGCGAGACCTTAAGATATTTATCAAGTCGCATATTTCCTCCGTGAAAAAAGTCGGCGGTTGACCGCCGACTTTGTATATAAGCTAATTAGTTAACAGCCTTCTTGAATGCGCTACCAGCGGAGAATACGGGTCTCTTGGAAGCTGCGATCTCGATGGTCTCACCTGTTCTGGGGTTACGGCCCTGTCTTGCAGCGCTCTCCTTAACCTCAAAAGTACCAAAACCAATAAGCTGAACCTTGTCGCCAGCCTTGAGAGCCTCAGCAATTGCCTCAACTACTGCGTTAACAGCTGCCTCTGCGCCCTTCTTTGTGAGATCTGTCTTTGTTGCTACTACATCGATAAGTTGTGTCTTGTTCATGATAAAATACACCTTTCTTTTATTTTTTCAGCGAAGGGTCACGTAACCCTTCATAATTTACGTATATGTATTATACCATACTTTTTCAGTAATTACAAGGGCTTTTTTGTTTTTTTCTCCAAATTTTTTCAAATTTTTTCAATTTTTATGTTTAATTTCATCCCAGATCTCGTCAAGCTCGGGCATAGACATATTATGAATATCCAACCCCTTGGCGATAACCGCATTTTCAAGAGTTTCAAAACGCCCGATGAACTTATCCGTCGCTTTATTGAGCGCGACCTCGGACTCAACTCCAAGCTTGCGGCAAAGAGAGGTTATGGTGAGCAGAAGATCTCCCATCTCCTCCTCAATGGCATCCTTTTCCTCGCTCTCGATAGCACATCTGAGCTCCTCAAGCTCCTCATAGACCTTGACTGTCGCCTGCATCTCGTCCTCAAAATCAAAGCAAGATGCTTTTTTACCGACCTTCTCGGCTCTCATAAGTGCGGGAAGCATTGCGGGAACGGCGCGAAGCTTATCGGTGACAGTCACTCTCTGCTTCTCGTCGCTCTTTATCTGCTCCCAATTTTCAAGCACCTTCTCAGCGTCCTCGGCAACCACGTCACCGAACACATGAGGGTGGCGGTGTATGAGCTTTACACATATATCGTTGGAGACGTCGTCAATATTAAACACTCCCGCCTCGGTTTCTATCTGCGCGTGGAATACTACCTGAAGCATAACGTCGCCAAGTTCCTCGCGCAAAAGCACGGGGTCGGACGTATCTATCGCCTCAATTACCTCGTAGGTCTCCTCGATAAATCCCTTACGCAGACTCTTGTGGTCCTGTTCTCTGTCCCACGGACATCCAACGTCTGAGCGAAGCACCTCCACGACGGTAACGAGATCGTCAAAATCATATCTTTTCTTTTCAAGCAACGCTTTGATCTTTTCCTGAGCGGTCATTTTTTATTCTCCTTGTTTTTTATAAAAACTTAATTTGTTTTGAGTCGTTTATGAGATATGACAGCGATATCGTCCTTGCCTATCACACCGAGCAACAAGCAAAGCGAAAAATATGCCACCGCCGCACACGCAAGCGCCGCCAAAAACGGCAAAGCAGTACCGTCAAGCTTTGCGCAAAGCGAAAGATAGACGACGTACGAAGCAAGTATCGCCGTAGCAGAGCAAACGAAGATCTTGATCATACCCCACGCAAAAGCTATTTTCCCCTTCACGGTCCTATAGACGAATATAAGGTCAAGCACCATTACCGTGACGTTAAAGAGCAAGGTACTTATAGGCGCACCAAGCGACGCGATGTCCGGCATTCCGATAAGAATATAAGCGCTGACAGCCTTTACCGCGGCTCCCACTCCAAGTGCGATTATCGGAAGCATTACGCGTCCATAGGATTGGAGCACGGCGCACGAGGTAGTCACAAGACAGCTTAGAAGCACGGACGCGCCGAGTGAAGATAAAAGCGGCGCGGCAATACTTACAGCCTCTGGGCTTGACGGAAACAAAAGTGATATTATCTGCCCGGCATAAAGAATTATCCCCATACCCGCAGGCATAGCTAAAAACGCAGTTAAGCGAAAAGCGTTGCCCACCGCGCTTTTCTGTTCCTCGGTATCCCCTACCGCGACAGCCGCGGACAAGCGAGGTATCAGGCTCTCTGTGATCGGCGGTATAAATGCGGGAACGAGACTGAATACCGGAATAGCAAGCGTGGTATACGAACCGTATATTTTATTGGCGTCCGACGCGCTGACACCGATATCCTGAAGTCTGCGCATAATAAACGCCATATCTATCATTCTTGAAGTACCCATAAGCGCAGAGCCTGCGGTTATAGGCAAGGAAATCTTAAATATCTCCCAAAAATAAGAGCATCTGTACGGAGCTTTATTTGAGTGGGAGTCAGCTTTAAATCTTATTTTTTTGGCAAACAAGTAAAGGGCTGACAAAAGGCTGCCGAGCGACACGCCGAGTATTCCCATTGCCGCCGCAAAATAGAGCTTTGCCCCCGATCTGATCGAAGCAAGGGCAAACACCACGCCGAATAACAGCTTTCCAAATGCCTCTGTAAGCTGAGATATCGCCGTTGGCAGCATATCCCGCTTGCCTTGAAAATACCCTCTCACGGCACCTGCGGCGCAAGAAAAGAACAGCGCGGGAGAAATACAGAGTATCGCAGGATACGCCTCGTGATTGCCTATAAGAGTGGCAATAGGCTCGGCGAAAATAGCAAGCCCACCCGAGAACAGCACCCCCTTGGTTACCATTATCGCAGACGCCGTTCTGTAAACGCCGTTTTCCCTGCGGATATCTCCCTTTTTATCGGCAGACGATATAAGCATCGACACCGCCACGGGCATTCCCGAGGTTGCGACGCCGCACAGCAGCGCGTATATCTCATACGCCGAGTTAAAATATCCCATACCCTCAGCTCCAAGCACGGACAAGAGGGGGATCTTATACGCAAGACCTATTATCTTGACAATAACCGTTGACACGGTGAGTATCAGCACACCCGACATAAAAGCGCGCTCACTCGTTACCGCATCGTATTTTATAAGCTTCAATTAAAACACCGCCCAACTAAAGTTTCCCTGCACTACGGCAGTCCGCAATAAATTCTTATTCGGCAGGGCTTTTCCATATTCTCAGCCACGGCATATCAGGACGCGCACGCGCCTCGGCCGCACATTGACTGACCTTTATATGTATGAACGGTGTTTTTTAAGGTTATTTAATTATCAGAGAAGCAAGCCGCGTTCGGTATAAAACTTAACTGCGGCATCCTCAAGCTGCTCACATCTGTCCTCACCGAGATACTCGTAAGGATATTTGTGATTGAAGAATCGCTCGATATTACCCGAGCTTCCCACAGGTACGGTGTTATCCACGAATTTGGTAACGGCGCCCGCGCCTGCGGCAAAGATGGAGTGTATCTCCTCCATCATATAGATATTGTAAAGTCCTTCGTGAGAAGGAAGTGAGAAGCCGACGTTTTCATAGTTTCCCACGGTATTTTTCTGCCTATACATATAATACGGCAGGTATCCCGCCTGCTGTATCTTTATCTGAGAATAATCCACGCATTTTCCCGAATCTCCACCGCGCAAGGAGTATATCTGAGAGTTCATTTTCAGTATCTCCGCAGACTTCTTGACGCAGAAGGTATGCACGGTTATATTCTCGGGTTCAAGCGCGATTATCTTATCGACAGTCGAGGAAAACTTCTTGAAATTATCCGCAGGAAGTCCTGCTATAAGATCGACGTTGACCGTCTTGATGCCTGATTTTTTAGCTATCTCATAAGCACGGTAAAAATCCTCTGCGGTATGATTTCTGCCAATTCCGCAAATAACGTCGTCACACAAGCTCTGCGGATTTACGCTGACTCGTGTTACGCCGTAGCTATACGCTATCGCAAACTTTTGTGCCGTAATGGTATCGGGTCTGCCTGCTTCAAGGGTATATTCCTCAAGCGCGCCGACGTCGGTCTGCTCTGCCACAAAGGAAAGCAGATCCTCAAGCTGATGCTCGTCAAGAATGGTGGGCGTTCCGCCACCTATATACACGGTGCGCACACGAAGCCCGAGCTTCTTGATAAGATCAAAGTTTGCTTTTATATCAAGCTTAAGTCGCTCTATATACTGAGGTATGAGCGAGAGCAATCTTTTAGAGGTATAAGAAACAAAGGAGCAGTACGTGCATCTGGTGGGACAAAACGGTATGGATATATACACACTGCAATCCTTAGATGAAGGCTCGCCTACTATTCGCTTTTCAGTGAGCGCAATATCGGTTGCAAGAGCCGCCTTTTTGGGAATGACGAGGTAATCGCTCGCAAGAGTCTTTTTAACTCTGGTCTTACTCATTCCCCCCGCGAGCATCTCACTTGCCACCTTGGACGGACGCACTCCGATGAGCATCCCCCACGCGGGACGGTAGCCCATTATCTCTCCAAGCGCACCGATAACGGCACCACCCACGGAGAGCTTCAAGGTGCGTTCTCGCGTTCTCTTGTCAACAAACTCAGCGGTATATTCGTGTTTTGCCTCTCTGCCGTCAAAACGCGCGTGAGCAAACGTAACTATGCCCTGCTCGTTCTCCTGCGTTTTCACGTATAAATACGGCGTATCGAGCTCGTCCACTTCATTCTCGCCGAATTTTTCCCCGGGGAAAAATATCATAGCAAGCGTCTGCACGTAATATCTGTTTATTTCGGAATCTAATTTAATGAACATAAAGTTCTCCTCAAAAAGATAAAGTAAAAATTATGCTTTTCCTAAAAGCACACAGCTGTCCATAACTATGGTAACGGGGCCGTCGTTGGCAATATCCACCTTCATATCCGCGCCGAAAATTCCTTTCTCGACAGGAACGAACAAGGCGCAATTATCCGCAAAATACTCGTAAAGCTCATTTGCCTCGTCAGGTGCCGCCGCGCCCATATAATCGGGACGGTTGCCTTTTTTATAAGCGGCAAGAAGTGTGAAATTGGATATGACGAGCATCTCGCCGCCAATATCCACAAGAGAGCGGTTCATCTTACCCGCATCATCGCAAAATATGCGCAGGTTAAGTATTTTACGGACAAGCGCGTCGGCGTCAGCCGTAGTGTCTCCCTTAGCAACGCCAAGAAGAATGCAAAGACCGTGTCCGCATTTCCCTACCGTCACGCCGTCAACATTGACGCTCGCGCTGCTTACTCTCTGTATTACCGCTATCATAAATTACACCTCGTGATTATTATGAAAATCCTCTTACTATATCCTCTACGCCTTCTATACCGCGCAGACGTGAAACTATTGAATAATAATGGTCAACGTTCTTACAGCTTATCTTAAGATTGATGATCGCCTTGTCAGATCCACTCTTGGTGGTGTTTATAGACAAGAGATATACTCTCATATCGGAAAGCGCGACGGATATATCCGCAACAACGCCCATTCTGTCATAAACGTATATCGCAAGCTGAGCCTCGTAAAGATGCTGTGAGCTGTCACTGCCGCCCTCCCAGTGCGCCTCTACAAAGCGATCCGCGTTTTCCGCGTTTCCTTTCATAGTAACGATATTGGGGCAGTCGTGCTTGTGAATGGATATTCCATATCCCTTGGTGATAAATCCTACTACGCTGTCACCCGGAAGCGGATTACAGCATTTTGCAAATTTAACCTGACAGCCGTATTCTCCATCGACTACTATTCCGCCGTTGGAGCGTATATTCTTAGGAGTGCTGGTCTTGATATTTTCAACCGTTATCTCCTCAACCTCAGGCTCGGTCACGACTATCTGCTTTTCAAACTCGTCATGGAGCTTGGTTGCCACCTTGGAAAGTGAAATTCCGCCGTATCCCAGCGTATTGTAAAGGTCGTCAGCACTCATAAAGCCTATGCGCTGTCCAACCGCCGCGACGATATCGTTTCTCTGAGCCTCACTATAAGAGCGTCTCCAGCGTTTGAATTCACCGTCAACCATCGCTTTACCCGCGACGATATTCTCCGCTCTCTTCTCCTTTTTGAACCAAGCTCTTATCTTAGTTCTTGCCTCGCCCGTCTTAACAACAGTAAGCCAGTCACGGCTGGGGCCCTTGGAAGAAGAGGACGTGAGTATCTCAACGATGTCACCCGTAACGGGGGAGCTGTCTATCGGCACTATCATACCGTTGACCTTAGCGCCTATCATTGAGTTACCGACTCCCGAGTGTATGGAGTACGCAAAATCTATAAGTGTTGATCCCTGAGGCAACGCCAGAACGTCGCCCTTAGGTGTAAACACGAACACTTCATCGTGGAAAAGGTCTGTCTTAAGCGCCTCAAGGAATTCATCGGGATCCTTTACGCTGCTTTCGGTCTCGACAAGACGGGAGATCCACTCCAGCTTCTTGTCCATATCCTCCTTAGCCTTCTCACCCGATTTATATTTCCAATGCGCCGCGATACCGTACTCCGCGATATGATGCATTTCCCAGGTTCTTATCTGCACCTCAAACGGAACGCCCTCCTTACCTATTACGGTAGTATGGAGCGAACGGTACATATTGGGCTTAGGCATGGAGATATAATCCTTAAATCTACCCGGAACGGACTTGAACATCTCGTGTATAAGTCCGAGCGCCGTATAGCATTCAAGCTCTGTATCAACGATTATTCGCAAAGCGTAAAAATCGTATATCTGATCAAAGCTCTTATTATGGTTATACATCTTGTTATAGATGCTGTACGCCGACTTGATACGGCCCTTGAGAGAGTAGGAAATATGATTTTCCTTGAGCTTTTCCTCTACCTTTGCGGTAACGCTCTCTATAAAATACGCGCTCTCGCCGTATTTATCCTGAATATAGCTCTGCACCTCGGCATATCCGATAGGGTCAAGGTAGGATATACACAGATTTTCAAGCTCCTGCTTGATCTTCTGCATACCGAGTCTGTGTGCGAGAGGCGCGTACACGTGCATGGTCTCAAGCGCTGTGGAACGTCTTTTGGGATCGGGCTTTACCGAAAGCGTACGCATATTGTGAAGTCTGTCACAAAGCTTGATAAATATAACTCTTACGTCCTTTGACATCGCAAGAAGCATTTTACGAAGATTTTCGATATGTGCCTCTTCCTTGTCCTCGATATAAAGCGTTACGAGCTTTGTAAGTCCGTCTACAAGCATTGCAACCTCTGCGCCAAACATCTTCTCTATCTGCGAGAGGTCTGTCTTGTCGGAGCAATCCTCCACGGTATCGTGAAGCAGAGCCGCGCATATTGAGTTTGTGTCAAGCTCAAGTCCTGCAACTATCTCAGCCACCGCAATAGGATGAGAGATATAAGGCTCGCCGCTGACGCGGAACTGTCCCGCGTGAAGCTCTGCGGCATAATCCGCTGCCTTTTGTATTTTGTCAATATCATAATTCTTACCGGTTGCCTTGAGCATCTCGATAAGCTTGGATATTCCTCCAAAATTTTCAAGTGACATAAAAATTTCCTCTTAAGAAAAGGCAGACAGGCAAAACGTAAAATTAAATCAAGCTCTCTGCCCTTTTAATTTTTTAAGTATAAACGATTTTTCTATATCGGTCTTACTGCCGTTGAAAAATACGTTAAAGGTATATACGTCATCCGCACACTCGGTCACCTCGCAAATGCGGAGCTCGTCGAGTATTCGGAGTATGAATTTCATCTTTGCATAGTTTATGATAGGCTGATCGGGAATATTTACACCCCTGAGGATCGCACGTATTCCAAGTACGCTGGTTTGCGCTCGGTACTCCTTGCGAAGAGTTGTATATACTCGCACAAAATCCTCGCGTCTCGGGATTATATCGTCGTCTGACGAAAAGCTTCCGCCGTTTTTAACGTGCTCGTAAAGCTTCTTTTCAGCTTCAAGTCTGTTGCTGTATTCCTCGCAAATACGGATATCGTGAACTATCATCTGAACGCTGCGCACGTTTCTGTATTCGTTAACGTCAATATTGAAAAGCACGTCAACGCAGTCACCCTCAACACAGCACAGCTCGCTCTCGCCCACGCCAAAATACATTGCCGTGACGCAGATTCCATCCTTCTGAAGCAGGAGCTTTGAGTGCTTTCCCGCGCCAATGGATGTAATACGGCGCACAGTTGCGCCCTTTACCACAAACTGCGGAGATGCATTTCCGATACCGAACGGCTCGAGGCGAAGTATCTCCTCCGCAAATGCGATGTTCAGCTCGTTCATAGCCAGCTCACAATCAGCCTCGTGGTGAATTTTGAGCATATCGTCATTTATTCTCTGACTTGCGTACTCGTTTATTCTTGCCCTGAACTCGTCAAGCATACCGCGCTTTACGGTAAGTCCTGCCGCAAGCTCGTGACCGCCGTATTTTACAAGCAGATCCTCACACGCGTTAAGAGCCTCAACGAGATTAAGTCCCTTTATACTTCTTCCCGAGCCCTTACCGTCGTCACTTCCGTCAGGCTCTCCGTCAACCGAGCCGCTGAAGGACACGAGAATGGACGGGAGTCCGTATTTCTCGGTTATTCTTGAAGATACAATTCCGATAATTCCCTGCTGCCAACTGTCGTGCGCAAGAACTATCACCTTATCGTTGTCGTAAGCATCCGTAGCCTCAAGCATTTCATACGCCTGAGTTGCAATCTGATTTTCCTCAACCTGTCTTTGTCTGTTTATCTCACAAAGACGCTCGGTATATTCCCTTACTGTCTTTGCGTCCTCGGCAAGCATAAGCTCGACCGCCATAGCCGCGTCGCTTATTCGTCCTGCGGCGTTTATTCTCGGAGCTATACCAAAGCCTATCATTCCCGACGTAACTTTACGCGCGGAAGAAGCGTCCTGCGATTTTTTCGAGGAAGCGTCAAGCAATGATATAAGTCCCGGGCGTCCCTCGCCCTTACCGAGCTTTGCAAGTCCAAGACTCACGATAAGGCGATTTTCATCCATAAGCGGCATTACGTCAGCAATAGTGCCCACAGCCACGAGATCCGCGTATTTTGCGGACATGGTACGAATACCCTCTATAACGCTCTTGCCCATTCTCTGACATCTGCGCATTTCACACGCGCATACTGTCTTGAATACCACTCCGACACCCGCAAGATCCTTGAAGGGATACGGACAATCGGGTCTGTGAGGGTTTACAACGGCAACGGCATTCGGAAGCTCGCTGTGACACTCGTGATGGTCGGTTATAACGAAATCCACGCCAAGCTCGGCGGCAAAATCCACCTCCGCATTCGCCGTAATACCCGTATCAACGGTTATGATAAGCGTCGCTCCGCTCTCGGATATGGTCTGTATTGCAGGCTTGGATACACCGTATCCCTCACCCTCACGCTTGGGTATCTTTATAGAGGCGTCCGCGCCGAGCGAGGTCAGATAAAGATAAAGCAAGCTCGCCGAGGTCACGCCGTCAACGTCATAGTCTCCGTAAATGTATATTTTTTCCTTATTGTCCACCGCACTGAGAATTCTCTCAACAGCAGCGCCCATATCAGCGAGAAGAAAAGGATCGTGAAAATCAGTTTCCTCAAATCTGAGAAAGCGACGCGCACTATCGGCATTGGTATATCCTCTGTTATAAAGAAGCACGGCAAACAGAAAAGAAACGCCAAGCTCCTCTGACATCTGCATGGCAGCTTGTCTTTGGTCTTCATTGCCGTTATACCTTATTTCCCAAATTTTTTGTCTTCTCAACTCTTTCATGAAATACCTCAGAATTTTATTTTTGCAGGCGCAAATCTCTCCATAAGCGCAATTGCAATGCGTACGCCGTCAAGCGCCGCACTGGTGATTCCACCCGCATATCCCGCGCCTTCGCCGCCGGGATATATTTTATCGTGGCCAAGGGCACACAAGGCTTCTGTACGCAATATACGTACGGGGGCTGAGCTACGCGTTTCGACTCCCGTCATAACCGCGTCTCGTGCCGCAAAGCCACCGAGTTTTTTGTCAAAGCTGTAAAGTCCAAGTCTCAGCTCCTCACCCACGAATCTCGGGAGAAGCTTGTCTATATCTGCGCATCTTACCTTTCCGTCGCGGTAGGTCGGCATTACCCGAGACGGCTCAGTTCCCACCTTACCGCCAAGAAAATCTCCAACCGTCTGTACGGGCGCGTAATAATCACCGCCGCCCATCTCAAACGCCGCGCGCTCAAGTCTGCGCTGAAATTCTATCGCATCCCGGCAAGTGCCGCCGATATCGTCGGGGCGCACCGATACGAGCACCGCGGAATTTGAATTCACACCGTCTCTCGCGTGCTTACTCATACCGTTGACCACTACTCCGCCGCGCTCACTTGCCGCCGCTACTACCTCACCGCCGGGGCACATACAAAACGTATAAACGCCTCGTCCCGACGTGGTATCGGACAGATGATACTCCGCTCTGCCAAGCTTTGCGTGTCCCGCAAAATCTCCGTACAAAGCCCTGTCTATATCGTCCGCGAGATGCTCTATACGAACTCCCACAGAAAACGGCTTGACCGCCAAGGAAAAAGAGCTTTTCATCAGCATCTCGTAAGTGTCCCTGGCGCTGTGTCCGGGTGCAAGCACCAATGAAGAACACATAATGTCGCCGCTTGTGGTAACGGCTCTTACGTTATTTTCAAGATACTCTATACCGTCAAGTCGACAGCGATAGATCACCTTGCCGCCAAGCTCACGAATTCTTGAAAGCATATTATCTACTACGTTCACAAGCAGATCGGTTCCGATATGAGGCTTTGCGTTGACGAGTATATCCTCGGGCGCTCCAAAATCGCAAAATCTGCGAAGTATATAATTTATACGGGCGTCGTTGACTCTCGTCACCAGCTTTCCGTCGGAAAAAGTTCCCGCACCGCCTGCGCCGAACTGAATATTACTCTCGGGATCAAGCTCGCCGTCACGCGTAAAACGTGTGGTTTTGCGCACTCGCTCGGCAATTCCGTCACCGCGGTCGATAAGTATCGGGCGGTATCCGTTTTCTGCCAACAACAGCGCACAAAAAATACCGCAAGGTCCCATGCCGACCACAAGAGGCGGATATTCACTTACCTCATCGCCAAAGGAAAACTCCATGGCGTTATCATTGATCGGCGTTGACGGATACTTAACCCTTTTAAGAGCCTCCTCGCTCACGCGATAATCCCCCTCTGCCGTAGCACGTACAGAGTACACGAGCTTTATGCTATTCTTCTTTCTCGCGTCTACCGATCTTTTGTATATACTTAAATTAAGGCGTGCAGGGTTTATCCCTGCACGTCTTAGCTCTTTCGCCGCAAGCTGTAATACCTCA
Source organism: Eubacteriales bacterium (assembly GCA_045127215.1). Lineage (GTDB taxonomy): Bacteria > Bacillota > Clostridia > Oscillospirales > CAG-272 > HGM12713. The sequence goes on from JBGVPV010000049.1 coordinate 62,989, forward strand.
TTTTCATCGGTATCAAGAGATATCGCTATTCCACCGATCACGAAGATTGAGTATCCGCTCGCTTGCACTGCTCTCTTATCCATCATTATACAGCGTCTGCCGCGCTAAATTCAACGCAAGCCGTTTGCGTATTGTTGGCGTCGTCGTTCGTAGCAGTGCCCCTTGCCTTAGAACCCTCCGCGATTGCCCATATACTGAACGCAATAAGCACGCATACGATAAATGCAAGTATATTGGAGCGTCTGCTCTTTTTTACAACGTACGAGCCGTCCTCATGCTCTTCTCTGTATTTATTTCTCATCATTTCCACACCCACCCTCAGTCGTCTTTTTTCTTTTGTGATTTGGAAATTTTATTCTTTACGTTTTCAACCGCCTGCGGAACAAGTATGCTGTTAAGAGCTTGCTTAAGCGTTGCGTAATTGTAGTTGCGCTCCAGCGTTCCGCCAACCGCCAACGATATTTTTCCCGTTTCCTCGGAGACAATTATAACCACGGCGTCACTCACCTCAGTCAAACCAATAGCGGCTCTGTGTCGCGTGCCAAGATCCTTGTCAATATCCTCTTTGGTCGATAACGGAAGAAAACAACCTGCCGCCGCTATTCTGCCGTTACGCAGGATAACTGCACCATCGTGAAGCGGAGCCTTGTTGAAGAATATATTTTTCAATACGAACGGCGAAACCACGGAGTCTATTTCAACACCCGACCTGATAAAGTCACCAAGCTTTGTGGAACGCTCAATAACCATAAGCGCGCCCAATTTGTCTCGCGAAAGATCAGCCGCCGCCGTACAAACAGATTCGATCTGCGCACTAACCGACGCCATAGCCTCAGAGTTCGCAGCTATACTCTTGATACCCGTGATCGGAGTGCCGCCAACTCTTTCAAGCGCCGTACGGAATTCAGGCTGAAACAGTACGAGGATCGCAATAAGTCCGAGCTGTTGGAAATTACCGAATATAAATCCAAGTGCACTCATCTCAAAGACCTCGGCAATTACCGATATCGCAAGCATCACGATAAGTCCTATGATCAGCTTCCAAGCGCGACTGTCACGTATAAGATTGTATATGAAGAAAAGAACCAAAGATAACAGTAATATGTCAATTACGTCCTTAACCTCTATGTTTCGCAGAGTTTCTCCGAAAAAATACTTTAAAAAATCAGAGAAAATTTCCGCAAGAGATTTAATTCCATTCATTAAATCGCCCTCCCGAAAAAGCTGAAAAATCGACAGAAATAGATAAACACTACTCTAAACTATATTATAACATATATCCGACTACAATTCAATAACTTTTTTAAGATAAAATAAAATATTTTTAAGATATTTTTTCGAATAAAACGAAATATTTCCAAGTATTTTGCAAAAAAATAAAACCGCTATCGCTTTTTGCTGCAATAGCGGTTTTATTTTATGTTTTATATTTTTAAAATAATATTTTTAAGCACTTATTGAAGCTCGGTAACTGCACTTGAGCTTTTGCTCTTGGCAAGATATCCTATAATACCCATAACGATCCAAACAACAAGCAACATATACGATTCCTTGCCGAAATGTACCCCGCTGAGACCGGGAATCGGTACGAGCTGAAGGATCATAAATGTAACCGAGAAAGCAGCGCCAAGTATCGCCATGATTTTCAAAAGAGGCGTACCGTCTTTATTACGCTTCATAGTTACAAGCGCCGATACACTCGTAAAGAAGAATCCCATTGATGCACCGATCGCTGACATATCAACAAACCATCCGAGGGCTTCTCTTCCGAGCAACGGACCGGAAAGCGAAATGACAAAACAGAATATAATTGCATTTATAGGCGTTCCGTGCTTGGAATCCACTCTGCTGAATATCGTGGGAAGATAGCCGTCTCTTGCCATTGAATACATAAGTCTTGAGGAAGCAAGATAAAATCCCATCATTCCCGAAAGAACTGCGCAAGAAACAGCCGTTCCTATAAGTATCTTTCCGAATACGCCAAGCATCTCTTCAGCCGCGACCAAAAGCACCCACTCACCTGCCATGACTCTGTCAGGCCAGTTTTCAAGTGCCGCCGCCGCAACAGTATTATTCGTCGTATAAACGAAGCAACCAAACAATATCGCAACTACCATAATGATAATTACTTTCTTATAGGAAAATTTGAATTCCTCCGCCGCCTGCGGAATAGTATCAAATCCTACGTATGCCCAAGGCGCTATTGCAAACGTAGCGAGTATTGACGAAATAATCCCGGCAGATCCGCCCTTTGCGAAATCCGAAATGTTTTCGGTCGTGGCCCCTGCCGCCATAGCCGCAGTTTTATCAAAACCCCAGATCGGCTGCATATTTATCCCCTGTGCCTTGCTGCTTACAAGGGCCGAAATAGCCAAAGTGAAAACCGAAACTGCAAGCAAAGAGGACAAAACAGTT
>JBGVPV010000050.1:0-9727 GCA_045127215.1 Eubacteriales bacterium
TTGATATTCGAATGAAAAGGATCAGGCAAAGAGCTATTGATAAATTCGGCGATAGGGTTCTTCCGGGCGGAGATATGTACGAGCAGGAAGAAAAGTTTTTTGCATTTGCAGAAAAAAGAACTCCCGAAAAGATTGAGGATTGGCTGAAAACACTATCGCACAAAGTCCTTCGACTCGATGGGACAAAACCTATACAAGAGAACGTTGAACATATAAAAAGCCTTCTCCTGTGGGAGAAGGGGGACCGCGCCAGCGGTGGATGAGGAGTCAAAATGATACCTTACAATAAAAAGCTCGTATCAAACGCTCGAACCCTACGAAAAAATATGACACCCGAAGAAAAGCATCTGTGGTATGATTTTCTGAAAAGACTTCCATTTAACGTAAGGCGACAGCATAATATTGAGAACTATATTGTTGATTTTTATATAGCAGAAAAGAAGATCGTAATTGAAGTGGACGGCAGACAGCATTTGTTACCCGAGCATAAGGAAGCAGACGAACAAAGAGATGCTGCCTTAGCAACTTGGGAAATTTCTGTTTTGCGTTATTCTAACGACAATATACGGAATAATTTTAATGCCGTTGCAGAGGATATTCTGAAGCATCTTGAGTTAGATTATTCCGATCTTAAGCCGGTGAGATAACACCTCATCCGTCAGCCTTCGGCTGCCACCTTCTCCCACTGGAGAAGGCTTGGTTAAACCGTTTCCCCTGCTTATAAAATAAAATTTCCCACAAACCGTTTGATTGGTCTGTGGGAATTTTACGTTATGGTGATTTCTCCGATAAGGACATCACCCATACGCTTCTGCGGTTTTTACTTACATAATAAACCCGATAATATCTTTTTTAACATCCTCATAGGTAAAATCATTCAAAATCTCGTGTCGACCGCGAGGATAGAGAATGCACTTTACGTCCACACCGTGTTGCTTCAAACCGTCGTAAACCGTGGTAACACCCTTGCCGTAGTCGCCCACGGGATCGTCTTCTCCCGAAAGCAAAAGCATGGGAATGGAGTTGTCGATCTTTTCATACCATTCCTTGCGGTTTGAGGTGTTCGTAAGCGTCATAAGATCGTTCATAGCACTTACTGTAAACTTGAACATACAGAATTTGTCCGCATAATATTTTTTTCTTTGAGCTTCATCGGTTGACAGCCAGAGCTTGGGATCGTTTTTGTTGTTGCCGCCAAAGCGTTTGTTATATGAGCCGAACGCAACGTCGTCAACGAATTTTGAAACGTGTTTTTCTCCGCGAAGACACTTTATTATCGCAACAATAGAAAGTCCCACGCTTGCGAGGGGATTGGGGCCACCTGTGCCCATAATTATCAGCTTGTCGGGACGCACGTATTTTTCCGTAGCAATGCGTACGATAAACGAGCCCATGCTGTGTCCCATAAGTACGTACGGCACGTCAGCACCGTATTCGGCTTTGACCGCGTCGGAAAAAACCTTAACGTCACGGCAGAGCAGATCCCAACCGTCCGTCTTTGCTATATATCCAAGTTCGGAATCGTCGTTTGCGGTGTAACCGTGCCCGAGATGGTCGTAGCCAAAGCAGATAAATCCAAGCTCTGCCATATCGCGCATGATCGGGGCGTATCTGTGTATGTGGTCGGTCATTCCGTGAACAACGTGAAAGTATCCTTTCACCTCGCCCTCGGGCTCGTATATCAGTCCTGCAAGGCGGTGTACACCGTCAGATGAAAGTACCTTGAAATCTCTTACATTTATACTCATAATGCTTACTCCTCAGTCGTGAAGGCTCTGCAAGCTCTGACAGCCCTGTTCCAGCCGTCAAGCATAGCCTTTCTTTTTTTAGTTCCTATTGATGGCGTGTAGGTGTTGGCTGTAGCGGTTTTTGCCTTTAGCTCGTCGCGGTTTTTGAAAAATCCCACCGCGAGCCCCGCAAGGTACGCCGCGCCGAGCGCCGTAGCCTCGGCAGACGTAGAGGTCTTTACGTCGATATCCGAAATATCCGCCTGGAGCTGCATCAAAAGTCCGTTTGCGGATGCGCCACCGTCAACTTTGAGCGAATGTATCTTTCCGCTTGCGGAGATGTTGGCGATGTCCTCGTCTATCGCGCTTATTACGTCGTTTGTCTGATAGGCAATAGCTTCAAGAGCCGCGCGGATTATGTGATTTGAGTTTGTGCCGCGAGTCACACCCAAAATGCTTCCGCGGGCGTTCATATCCCAGTGAGGCGCGCCAAGGCCTGCAAATGCGGGTACGATGTACACGCCACCCGTGTTTTTTACCTTGAGAGCGCGTTTTTCGCTGTCAGATGACTTTTCTATCAGCTTCATTTCATCGCGGAGCCATTGAATTACCGCGCCACCGACGAACACGCTACCCTCAAGCGCGTATTCGATAGGCATACCTGCCTCAGATGCGGCAACCGTGGTAAGAAGTCCACCTGAGCTGCGTATTGCGGAATTGCCTGTGTGAGCAAGTAAAAAACAACCCGTGCCGTAGGTGTTTTTTGCGGATCCTGCCTCAAAACAGCACTGACCGAAAAGTGCGGCTTGCTGGTCGCCCGCAATTCCCGAGATGGCGATCTGCTCACCCATAAAGTCAAAATGTCCGAATATCTCGCTGCTGCTGCGGATATCGGGGAGCATTGACGCGGGGATGCTGAGGATATCCAACATTTTTTGATCCCATTTGCACGTGTGTATGTTGCAGAGCATGGTACGCGAGGCGTTGGTGCGGTCGGTGATAAAGGAGCGACCTTGCGTCAGCTTCCAAACTATCCACGTGTCCACCGTTCCAAACATAAGCTCGCCTGCCTCGGCTTGCTCACGCGCTCCGGGAACGTTGTCAAGTATCCATTTGATCTTAGTTCCGCTGAAATAGGGGTCAATACGAAGACCCGTGACGCTTTGTATGTATTCGGCGTGACCGCCTCTGTTAAGCTCGCGGCATATATCCGACGTGCGTCGGCATTGCCATACGATAGCGTTATATATAGGCTTGCCCGTGTTTTTGTTCCATACAACTGTGGTCTCACGTTGGTTGGTAATTCCGAGGGCGGCGATTTCCGAGGGAGAAATTCCGCTTTTTACCACACATTCGGTAAGAGCCGCATATTGATTTGCATATATCTCCATAGGGTCTTGTTCAACCCAACCGGGATGGGGATATATTTGCCTTATCTCGTGCTGAGCCATAGAGACAATGTTGGCATCTCTGTCAAAAAGTATCGCGCGAGCGCTCGTCGTACCCTCGTCAAGCGCAAGAATATATTTTTTCATCATCGTCCTCCGATAACGTAAGCGTGTTATATTGTAACATCATTATAAACCATTTGAAGATTTATTTCAACACAAAAACGTATTTTTCTCCGTATCATACAAATCCAACGCACGCGTATTATGCATTAGAGCGAAAAACTTTTCAGAATCTAAGATAAAATTGCTATTAGTTGGGTTAGCGTATTTCTTTGCGGCTATTCCACCCATTTTATTGTATTAATTTCTAAATTGTAGGGACTGGCGTCCTCGACAGTCCATCGGGCGTAAATGTTACTTTATGACAGGTTTGGACCGTCGAGGACGCCGGTCCCTACAACTTGAAAAATATACAATAAAATTCACATATTACCCGAAGCACAAACGGCACCGACAAGCCTTCCCTTGTCATGGGAGCACTCCGCTTCGCTACGTATCAAGTTTGCCGTAGGCAAACATTGAGGGGACCACGAAGTGGTGGATGAGTAGTCTTTGGTCATAAAGTAACATTTGCGCCACGCGAGATCCTTCACGGCGGCGTTTTCTCTCGCCGTCATTCTCGAGCGTAGCCGCCCCACGTTGTCATCCTCGAACGAAGTGAAGGATCTCGTGGGGCGGCGTAGCGAAGAATCCCGAGAGAAAACGCCTTGTTCGAGGATGACAACGCTTGGTTACGTAGCGAAGAATCCCGAGGGGATGCTTCGTTCGAGAATGACGCGAAGGATCTCGGACGGATATTGAATCCGTTTGTATTGTATGTCATTTAAATAAAATCCTTACGCTTCCGCCTAAAAATTCAAGAAAATTATTGAATATTCTCATTGTATATGATATAATAATTGTGAATACACATCAATAAGGAGAAAAACTTATGTCAGAATATAAAATAGAAACAAAATGCGTGCAAGGCGGCTATACACCGGGTAACGGTGAGCCCCGCCAGATACCGATAATTCAAAGCACTACCTTTAAATATGCAACCAGCGAGGATATGGGAAAGCTCTTTGACCTCGAAGCCTCGGGATATTTCTATACACGTTTGCAGAACCCCACAAACGATAGCGTCGCCGCTAAGATCTGCGATATGGAGGGCGGTACTGCCGCTATGCTTACATCGTCAGGTCAGGCTGCAAACTTCTTTGCGGTGTTCAATATTGCGTCAAACGGTGACCACGTGGTTTCCTCGTCATCTATCTACGGCGGAACCTTCAATCTTTTCTCCGTAACTATGAAGCGTATGGGAATTGATTTTACTTTCGTTTCTCCCGACGCTACTGAGGACGAGCTTCGCGCCGCATTCCGCCCCAATACCAAGGCGGTGTTCGGTGAAACTATCGCAAACCCTGCGCTCACCGTTTTGGATATCGAACGCTTTGCTAAGATTGCTCACGAAAACGGAGTTCCGCTTATCATAGATAATACCTTCGCAACTCCCGTAAATTGCCGTCCGTTCGAGTGGGGCGCGGATATTGTGACCCATTCCACCACAAAGTATATGGACGGACACGGCGCGGCTGTTGGCGGCTGTATCGTGGACAGCGGTAAGTTTGACTGGACAAAGTACCCCGAAAAATTCCCGGGACTTTGCACGCCCGACGCAAGCTATCACGGCGTTACCTATACCGAGAGATTCGGACTTGAGGGCGCGTTTATAACCAAGGCGACAGCACAGCTTATGCGTGACTTTGGAGCTATTCAAGCGCCTCAGAACGCATTTTTGCTCAATCTCGGACTTGAGAGTCTTCACGTGAGAATGGCTCGTCATTGTGAGAACGGACTTGCAGTTGCAAGATTCCTTAAGAATGACGATAGAATTGCGTGGGTAAGCTATCCTGATCTCGAGGGAGATAAGTATTACGAGCTCGCTAAGAAATATATGCCTAACGGCACTTGCGGCGTAGTAAGCTTCGGTATCAAGGGCGGCAGACGCGCGGCTGAGAGCTTTATGAAAAACCTTAAGATCGCGGCAATAGAAACTCACGTAGCTGATGCGAGAACCTGTTGTTTGCATCCCGCAAGCGCAACCCACAGACAGATGACCGACGAGGAGCTCGTTGCGGCAGGAGTTGGCCCCGATCTCGTAAGATATTCCTGCGGAATTGAAAACGCGCAGGATCTTATTGATGATATCAAGCAGGCTCTTGATGCAATTCAAGCCTAAATGACCATTAAAATATATCATTTTACCATATAAGAAAGGAGGGCGAATAAATGCCTATCAGAATACCCAATCTGTTACCCGCAACTCAGGTTTTGCTTGACGAAAACATTTTCGTTATGACGGAAACACGCGCAATGACGCAGGACATACGTCCTCTGAAGATAGTTATGCTCAATCTGATGCCTCAGAAGATCATAACCGAAACGCAGATCGCAAGACTTATAGGAAACACGCCTTTGCAGGTGGAGCTGGAGCTGCTCCAGACTGCTACGCATAAATCAAAGCATACCTCAGAGAAGCATATGCTATCCTTTTATAAGACCTTTGAGGATATAAAGGATAGAAAGTTTGACGGACTTATCATTACAGGCGCTCCCGTGGAGCACATGGAGTTTGAGGAAGTCGAATATTGGGACGAGCTTTGTGAGATAATGGAGTGGAGTAAGACTCACGTAACGAGTACGTTCCACATCTGTTGGGGCGCTCAGGCAGGACTTTACTATCATTATGGCATAAAAAAGCGTCATTTAGATAAAAAGATGTTTGGAGTTTTCGAACACAAGCTTGATTATAAGCGTTCAATGCTTTTCAGAGGCTTTGACGATATCTTCGTAGTGCCTCACTCACGCCATACCACCTGCTTGCGTGAGGATATCGCGGCGATCCCCGAGCTGAAAATACTCGCAAGCTCAGACGAGGCGGGAGTTTTCGCATGTGCCACTAACAAGGGCAGACAAATATTTATCACAGGGCATTCGGAGTACGATGCGGACACGCTTAAGCGTGAGTATTTGCGCGATAAGGATGCAGGACTTGAGATCGACGTTCCCAAAAACTATTTTCCGGATGACGATGACACTAAAGAGCCAATCGTGCGCTGGCGTAGCTGCGCGAATCTGCTTTATTCCAACTGGCTCAATTATTTTGTATATCAGTCAACGCCTTACGACATTGAACAGATCAATTAAAATCTTATCAATTACAGCTTAAATGCTCATAAAAGGCGTAGAAGCTTGACTCTTTGTCAAGGTACTGCGCCTTTTTAATAAAAGAACTGAAAGGAGTGCGCTTATGTCGGGGACATATTCAAGAGCTTACGTAGAGATCACCAATATCTGCAATATGAATTGCTCGTTTTGCCACGGACATTCACGCCCTCCGCGCCGAATGAGCTATGAGGAGTTCGATAAGCTGACGGATGACCTTGTAGGAGTGACGCAGTATCTCTATTATCACCTTATGGGAGAGCCGCTGACGCACCCCGAGCTTTGCGATTTTATCAGACTTGCGGGGAAGAAGGGCTTTAAATCTGCCGTTACCACAAACGGAACGTTAATCGACAAGCTTGGCGCAGATCTTATCGCCGCAGGTGTGTATAAGGTGAACATTTCCGTTCACAGCTTTGAAGAAAAAAACACCGAAAATAATGCGGAAAAATATCAAAATTACATAGAAAAATGTCTAAAGTTTGCGGATGAAGCGAGTAAAGCGGGAGTTTTGACAGTTCTGCGGCTTTGGAATAACGGTTTTGACGACGGTAGAAATGAGGATATTCTGCGTCGTTTAAAGGACAGATTCGCTGACGGAGAGTGGAAATTTTCCGCGAACGGGGCGAGAATACGGCATCGATTGCATCTCGAATACGGAGAGCGGTTTGAGTGGCCGGATATCTGTGGAGATGATCGCGGCGAGCGTGTATTTTGCTACGGACTTGCCGATCATTTCGGAATTTTATGCGACGGAAGTGTGGTTCCTTGCTGCCTCGATTCTGACGGAATTATAAGGCTTGGCAACGCTTTTGAGGAGGATATTCGAGATATTCTGGGCTCGGAGCGAGCGCAGAAAATACGCGACGGTTTTGCCTTGAAAACTGCGTGTGAGGAGCTTTGCCGCCGCTGCGGGTACGCGCGTAGATTTAAGGTCTGAAAATGTGTATTAGTCAAAAATACATCAAACAGTATCATAATGATATATAGAAATTGCGCATTTTTGCGGCAAAATGAAGGATTTTTTCAAAAAATGCACAGTTTTTGCAAGAAAATGAAAAGTTGGTATTGAAATCCCCCCAAAAATAGGGTATAATATTCTGATACGGATCTTTCTTACCGCTTGTCGGTTGAGGCCGCGGCGCAGGATGCGCTTTGGACGTCGGAGAGATCGGTATCATTCTTAAGAAACTCAAGAAAGGAGAAAAAATAGTAAAAGAATGTTAGAGCTTAAGAATATTTCTTACAAGGTCGCTGACAAAGAGATCTTGAAAAATATAAATCTTACTATTGACGATCGCTTTGTTGCGATCACGGGCCCCAACGGCAGCGGCAAGTCAACTCTTGCCAAGATCATTGCGGGTATAATTCAGCCGACGGAAGGCAGAATTATTTTTGACGGTAAGGATATAACGGATATGTCCATTACCGACAGGGCGAAGAACGGCATCAGCTTTGCTTTTCAGCAGCCCGTCAGATTTAAGGGTATTACTGTAAAATACCTCATTTCACTTGCGGCAGGCAAGAACACAAGCGTTGCGGACGCCTGCAAGTATCTCTCCGAGGTTGGTCTTTGCGCAAAGGACTATATCAACAGAGAGGTCAACGCATCTCTCTCGGGCGGTGAGCTTAAGAGAATTGAGATAGCTATGATAAATGCGCGCGGCACGGCACTTTCGGTATTTGACGAGCCTGAGGCCGGAATCGACCTTTGGAGCTTCAATAATCTTATCAAGGTGTTCGAAAACATGCACGAGCGCACCAACGGTACGATAATGATAATTTCTCACCAGGAGAGAATACTCAATATTGCGGACAAGATAGTGGTTCTTGCGGGTGGCGAGGTAGTTGAATACGGTGAGAAGGATATCGTTTTCCCAAAGCTAATGGACGTACAGGCGGGTTGCCGCTTTACGAACAGCGACTGTTAAGGAGGTAAGGTATGGATAAGATACAGCAAACGCTTCTTGAGCAGGTTGCGGGAATACATGAGGTTCCCAGCGGAGCTTATTCGCTTCGCATAAACGGTCAGCTCCACGGAAAGAATTCCTCGGAGAACATTGTGATCGAGAAAAAGACGGACAAGCCCGGTATTGATATTTACATCAAGCCCGGCACAAAGAACGAAAGTGTACACATACCCGTTATACTTTCGCAGAGTGGGCTTAAGGAGCTTGTTTATAACGATTTTCATATCGGTGAGGATTGTGACGTTACTATTGTAGCCGGTTGCGGCATTCACAACGGCGGAGAAGGGGATTCCGAGCACAGCGGTGTTCACTCTTTCTTTGTGGCGAAAAATGCAAAATGCAAGTATATTGAAAAGCATTACGGCGAGGGTGACGGAAACGGTAAGAATCTTATGAATCCCACAACTTACGTTGAAATGGCTGAGAATTCCTACATGGAAATGGAAACGGCGCAGATCAAGGGTGTGGATTCTACCAAGAGAGTCACCACGGGAAAAGTGATGAAAAATGCAACGCTTGTTGTGCGTGAGAAGATCATGACTCACGGAGAGCAGTATGCGGAGACTGAGTTTGCCGTTGAGCTTTGCGGCGAGGGCGCGGGCACGCACGTTGTTTCCCGTTCGGTTGCGAAGGACAAGTCGCATCAGAAGTTTATTTCCAAGATCGTTGGAAATGCAAAGTGTTCCGGACACACGGAATGCGACGCTATAATTATGGATGAGGCGACGGTAGCGGCGATCCCCGAGATCCTTGCGATACACCCCGAGGCGTCTCTTATTCACGAGGCGGCTATCGGAAAGATCGCGGGCGAGCAGCTTATAAAGCTTATGACGCTCGGACTTACCGAAAAGGAAGCTGAGGAAGAGATCATCAACGGTTTCTTAAGATAACTTAGGGTAACTTCCTAAGAAACTACCAGCTTTTTTGTGGCATAGGGTTTCCCTATGCTGAGCTGGGCAAAAAACTTCCTGAAAATAAGGATTAAAATATTATTGGTGGAGTATCCATATTATTTATGGGTACTCCACCAAATTTTATTTTTATTTATTCCTAAATTGTAGGGACAGGCGTCCTCGACTGTCCGTTTTTATGCAAATGTTACCTTATGACAAAGGACTACTCATCCACCGCAAGCGGTCGGCATGTTATAATATCAAGTGCAACACCCGAAAAAAGTATAGACAATATTCCCACCAAGGTGTAAAATGTAGTTACCACACAAACATTTTGCAAAGGAGGCAAGAATATTGTCCTACACACATTTTACACTATCAGAACGATTTTGTCTACAGGAATTTTTAAATCAAGGAAAAAGTTTTCGAGAAATCGCAAAATTGATGGGGAGAAGTCCGTCAACAATCAGTCGAGAAGT
>JBGVPV010000051.1:0-8968 GCA_045127215.1 Eubacteriales bacterium
GTTGCAAGCGGTTGGCAGAGAATGCAGAACACCTACAACCCCTCCGCAGGCAGAAATTACCGCGGACACCAGATCACTTGGGCGATACTTAAGGACAAGGCAAACGGTCAGATTTTTGGCGTTACCAGCACCCACTTCTTCCACCTCAGCGACAGAAGTAAGGCGAACCCCGTAAGAGTTGAGAACGCAAGAGAGCTTCTCGCGCTCGTTTCGGGACTTGAAGCTCAGTACAACTGTCCGTTTATCAGTGTTGGAGACTACAACTCTTATCCCTCTGACGAAGCGTATAAGGTGCTTGAGAGCTCCGCTATCTTTGCGGATTCGAGATATCTTGCCACACAGGAGCGTATGATAACCGCGGCAGGACACACACACAACAAGGTAAATACGAGTAAGAACGATTGTATTGATTTCCTTTTCGTTACCGACGAGGTTTCCGTCGTTCGCAATAAGATAGCTATCAACGAGATCACCGCAAGCGCGGGAGACCATTTCCCCGTATTTGCTGACGTGACCATCGGTGAGCAGGATTCCACCCATACGCCTATCATTCAGACCTCCAAGACCTTTGCGACGTTTTCGGCATCCGCATTCAAGGCTGATGCGGCTAACGGAAAGACTACTGTTGGACGTAACCCGTACGCTCCCGAGGTTGAGGTAAAGACCTCCGCGCCTCTTGAGGAGGACGAGTTCTGGGAGATGAAGAATCCTCCCATCGATTCGCCTTGCGTAATGCCTGAAAAGGAACAGACACCTGAGAAGAAAAAGCTTTTCGGCTGTGGCTCGGGTATTGGCGGCAGCGCGCTGTTGATGCTTGCATTGGCGGCAGGATCTGCTTGTATTGTAAAGACTAAAAAGGAGAGAGACTAAAAATGGCAGAGTTACACGTACTTACTGAATACAGCCCCTTTTCGATGGGCTTCGTTATCATTACTGACAAAGACAGAGCGATAATTATTGACGGCGGCAGAACGCTGGAGATACACAATATTGAGGCTCACGTAGGTGAGCGTGAGGTTGCGGCGTGGATACTTACCCACCCCCACGCTGACCATATCATAGCGTTTAACCACATGATGTTTAAAGACGATCATCCAATAGCCAAGCGGACGGAGAAGATAATCTGCAATTTCCACAGCTATGCGTTCCATATGGCTTGTAACGAGTCGGAGGCAAGTGCTAAATATTTGCTTGAGTTTGAGCAGAACGTTGACAGGATCCGCGACCGCCTGATAACTCCCGTTGCGGGTGACAGTATGGAGATCGACGGGCTTAAGATAGATTTCCTTTTCAGTAAAGACGAGAAGTTTACCGAGAACAGTATCAACGACAGCTCACTCGTTTTCAGAGTAACGGGTAAGAAGAAGAGCGTGCTGTTCCTTGGCGATCTCGGCCCTATTGGCGGCGACGCGCTTCTTGAAGCATACGGAAGCTCGCTTAAGGCGGACATCGTCCAGATGGCTCACCACGGACACATGTGCGTAAAGGAAGAGGTTTACAAGGCTATCAACCCCGATGCGTGCATCTGGTGCGCGGCGTCCTGGCTGTACCAGGAGACCGACCGTGAGATAAAGCCCGGTATGTTTGGCGTTGCGAGAACGCGTAAATGGATGGCTGACCTTGGTGTGCAGACGCATTACGTCACCAAGGACGGCGACCACGTAATAGAGATATAATAAGAGGTATTGAAAATGCTTTTAGTTGTAAACGGTTATATAAAGACGATTGTCAATGGGGATATTGAAAACGGATGCGTGCTTATTGACGATGACGGTAAGATAGCCGCCGTTGGCAAAGACATTGCGGCACCCGAGGGCGCTGAGATAATCGACGCCTGCGGACGTCCTGTGACTCCCGGTATCGTTGAGGCGCATTCGCATATCGGTCTGAGAGGTACGGCACTTCGCTGGGAAGCTACCGAGACCAACGAGAACGTTGATCCCATAACCCCTCAGCTTCGTGTAATTGACGGCATAAATCCTATTGACGAGCAGTTTGAGAACGCCGTTAAGTACGGTGTGACCTCGGCGTGTGTAGCACCCGGAAGCGCAAACGTTATCGGCGGTACTGCGGCGGCAATAAAGCTGACGGGCAGAAGCGTTGACGATATGATAATCAAATATCCCGTGGCTATGAAATGCGCTTTTGGAGAAAACCCCAAGGGTACTTACGGTCAGAAGGGCAAAACTCCCGTTTCCCGTATGGCAGTTGCCTCGCTTCTGAGAAATATGCTTTTCCGTGCGCAAAAATATCTTCAGGATAAGGATGCGGGTAAGGATCCTGCGTTTGATATCAAGCTTGAGGCGCTGATCCCCGTTATGCGACGTGAAATTCCTCTCAAGGTACACGCGCATCGCGCTGACGATATTCTCACGGCAATACGGATCGCTAAGGAGTTTGATCTTGATCTTACTCTTGATCACTGTACGGAGGGCTCGCTTATTTCCGATATTCTTGCAAGGGAAGGATTTCCTGCGATAGTCGGACCTTCTTTTGGGGCAAAGTCAAAGCCTGAGCTTGCAAATAAGGGCTTTCATACGGCAGGAGACCTTTGCCGCGCGGGTGTCAAGATATGTATTACCACGGACGCTCCCGTTATTCCCATTCACCATCTGCCGCTTTGCGCAGGTCTTGCGGCGGCGGAGGGACTTGATATGGAGGAGGCTTGGCGTGCTATCACCGCAAATCCCGCGGACGTGCTCGGTATTTCCGACCGCGTTGGCGCGCTGGAGGCAGGACGCGACGGCGACCTCGTTATATGGAATAAGGATCCGCTGACGGCTGTCGGTGCAACCGCGGCGATCACCGTCATAGACGGAAAAATAGTGTATAAATCATAAATAAAGAATCGGCAGAAGGAAATTCCTTCTGCCGATTTTTTTGTTTGATAAAGGGCTGTAAGATCAGCGGTTTATCAGTTTTTATTATTCCTTTTCAACCGTATCTGCAAAGCGGAAGCCTGCGGTTTCGGATACGGGAAGTGAGAACACGAGGGAATGTGCTTTGCTGTCAGTTCCCGCGTTCTGAATGATCGCCCTCATAATGTCCTTTTTCTTGTTAACGTCGGCGACTATGAACGCCATTTCCTTTTCAACCGCGAGCGAGAGTCCGAAGAATTTTTCAGCGCCCGCGCCCGTTCCCTTGGCGTTTATGGTAGTACCGCCTGCGGCGCCTGCCTCACGCGCGGCGTCCATAACGAGATCGGTATATCCTTTTTCGTATATTGCAACTATAAGCTCGTGTGAAGATTGCATTTCGTTGTCCTCCGTATTTTGTGGATCTGTCTTTATCTGGTCTGCCGTGAAATGTTCAAATGCGCGAGTTCCGCAGCCTGAGAAGGGGATTGCCATCGCAACTCCGCGGTCGGGCAGGTCTATCTGCATGTAGCGCGTAAGCCTGTTTTTGAGAGATTTGAGCGTCTCTCCCGTAACGGCTGAGACAAGCATTGTCTTTTCAGTACGCTCGATACCCAAGAGACTTAGCGTCTTTGCGTGTACCGTACCGTTGCAGGGAATGCTGTATATCGCGCTTACATTCTGATCACGGTAAAATTCTTCGTATTCATCGGCGTCAGATCGGCGCACTATGGTAATAAGCAAATATAAATCTTTCATCGTCATTCTCCTTAAAGATCCATAATGTCTTCGTCCACCGTCGCCGAAGCGTTTTCGATAATTTCCTCTGCGGCAGACTCTGCGGTCTTTGCCTTTGCGGTCTTTATCTTATAGACGAGTCCAAGTATCTGAATTGCGATAAGAGGAGTCATAGCGACCAGCGCCACGAGTCCGAATGCGTCCTGCACTACGTTTCCGCCGACAGCCATACACGCGCCAACCGCAAAGGGAAGCAGGAAGGTTGCCGTCATAGGACCCGAGGCAACTCCGCCCGAGTCAAAAGCGATAGCGGTAAATACGTCGGGAACTATAAACGAAAGGGCAAGGGATATCGCATATCCGGGAATAAGTATATACATTATCGGAATACCGAAAAGCACTCTTGTCATTGCGATGCCTATCGACACGCCAACGCCTATGGAAAGTGAAAGTGAGAGCAGCTTTTTGGGTATAGCTCCTGCCGTCACGTCTTCAACCTGCTTTGTCAGCACGTGAACTGCGGGCTCTGCGGATACTATAAAGTAACCCATAATAATTCCTAAGGGTATTATTATCCATTTGTATTCAAGACTTGCCAAGGAGTTGCCGAGGAAGTATCCGAGCGGCATAAAGCCAACGCCAACGCCTGTGAGGAACAGAACGAGTCCTACGTAGGTGTAAAGCACACCGATAAGTATCTTGCCAAGTCCTTTTGTGCCAAGTCCGCCGCTGATCGCGCGGAATACGAGGAAGAAGATCACTATCGGGCCTACTGCGGTTGCAACCTCGGTGGCATAGTGCGGAAGCTGCTTTAAAAAGAGCAGCATAACGTCCTTTGAGGTGTTTGCCAAGGGCATTGAATAGTCGGTCATAGCGGAGGCGTCCGCGCTGTTGAAGATGCCGAGCAGCATGACTGCGGCGATAGGTCCTATGGAGCACAGCGCAACCAGACCAAAGCTGTCAGAGCCGCCGTCGTCCGAGCGGATAGAAGCAACACCCACGCCGAGTGCCATAATAAAGGGAACGGTCATCGGCCCCGTGGTAACTCCTCCCGAGTCAAACGCGAAGGATAAAAAGTTCTGCGGCACGAATGCGGCAAGCGCGAAAACTATTATATAAAAGCCGAGCAGGAGATATTTAAGACGTATCTTAAAGAGTATTCTCAGCATTGCCACTACCAAGAGAAGTCCAACTCCTGCGGCTACCGACCAGATGATAAGAGGTGAGGGGATCGAGGAGAGCTGCCCCGCAAGCACCTGAAGATCGGGCTCGGATACAGTTATCATCGTTCCCACGAAAAGTGAAACGAATATGATCACCAAAAGGCTTTTGGATTTGGTTATTCGGGAGCCGACGTATTCGCCGATAGGCGTCATCGCGGTCTCCGCACCCAGCGTGAAGAGCCCCATACCGAGTATCAGAAATATCGCGCCGAACAGAAAGGAGAGCATCATGGCGGGCTCAACGGGTACGATGGTCATCATAAGTAAGAGTACGATTCCCGACACGGGAAGCACGCTTGACAGAGACTCTGATATTTTCGGGCCGAGTATAGTATTGCGAAAAAGCTTCATTTTTCCTCCTTTCAAATGCTTTTTAATAGATATACATACATAAATAGTATATCATAATCTTTCATTAAAATCAATACGCGTTTATAAAATAAAAAATATCATTTGATTGACAAAGCGATATTTATATGCTATAATTAACTTACTTTATTCACGTAATAGAAAAACGTATATACACATATAAATTAGCATAAATCATTTGCCGAAAGGATATTTTCTCTGTATGGAAAATCTCGGATATTATAACGGAAGATACGATCTTCTTGAAAATATGACGGTGCCGATGAACGACCGCGCTTGCTATTTTGGCGACGGCCTTTTTGAGGTGGCGTACTGCCGCAACTATAAGATATATGCGCTTGACGAGCACATGGACAGAATGTACGACAGCGCGGCGGCACTCGGTATCAATATTCCTCACACCAAGGAGGAGTTTTCCGCGATAATCTACGATATGGTAAATAAGCTTGATTCTGACGAGCAGCACGTGTATTGGCAGGTATCCCGCGGTACTCAGCCGAGAAATCACGCGCCTGCGGCGGATATGGTTGCAAACGTGTGGATAATGCTTCGCCCTATGAAGCTCAAGGATATCTACACACCTATGAAGGTGATAACTCTTGAGGATACGAGATTTTTCCACTGTAACATGAAGACTCTCAACCTCATTCCCACCGTTATGGCATCTGCGGCGGCAGAGGCGGCAGGGGCTGACGAGGCAGTGTTCCACAGAAACG
Organism: Eubacteriales bacterium; assembly: GCA_045127215.1. Classification (GTDB taxonomy): domain Bacteria; phylum Bacillota; class Clostridia; order Oscillospirales; family CAG-272; genus HGM12713. Next base: position 5,902 of record JBGVPV010000051.1, read on the forward strand.
GCAGAGTTACCGAGTGCGCTCACTCAAACGTGTCCATCATTCTTTCGGACGGAAGTTTGAAAACTGCGCCTGCGGATAATCTTATCCTGCCCGGTGTGGCACGAGCGCACCTTATCAAGACCTGCCGGGAGTTTGGAATACCCGTCAGAGAAGAGCCTTATACGCTTGACGAGTTGATGGGCGCGGATGAGATAATAGTCACGGCGTCGGGAACGCTTTGCCGCCCTATTTGTGAGGTTGACGGAGTGCGCGTGGGCGGAAAAGCCCCCAAACTTCTGAAAAAGCTTCAGGACGCGCTGCTTGGCGACTTTATGGCAAAGACTGAGAAATAATTTTTTCCTAAACCCCTTTACAAAATCAGGGGAAATGTGTATAATATAATAAACGGAAATAAAAGATTATGATCGATGATCGGGAAGAAACCGAACAGGACTCAAAACAGAGAGTTGCCGCCCTCGGCTGAAAGCGGTGACGTTGAGACGTCGGCTTGTGCGCCCGCCAGATCTCGTTCCCCAAGGTAGTTTAAAAGCTATTGTGTATGGAGCGACGCATTCCTGCGTTATGGGATAAAAGATGGGTATTTTGAAAGAATGCCCGAAGCAGAGTGGAACCGCGAATAACGTCGCCTCTGCGCGTAGAGAATTTTTACGCGCAGAGGCTTATTTTTTGGAGGAAATATGGACGCTGCTACAAAGCTTAAAATCAAACGTGGCGTAAAAAAAGCATATAAGAGATTTGATACCTGCGCCCGCAAGGCGACTGAGGCTGCAAAGCAGGCAATGGAGACCGTAAAAGAGGACGTTCGCTCTACCCGTGAGAGAGATCCTGCGGCGAGAAGTGACCTTGAGGTATTGTTGCTTTATCCCGGCGTACACGCGCTTGTCGCGCATAGACTCGCGCATAAGCTGCACGAGGGTGAGCATTATTTTGCCGCGCGTGCGGTCAGCCAGGCGGCAAGACTTGTGACGGGTATAGAAATACACCCGGGTGCTACTATCGGCAAGGGACTTATGATAGATCACGGTATGGGTGTGGTTATCGGAGAGACCGCCGAGATCGGTGACAACTGTACCATCTATCAGGGTGTAACGCTCGGAGGAACGGGTAAGGACGTGGGAAAACGTCACCCCACCATAGGCAACAACGTGCTTATCGGCGCGGGTGCTAAGGTCTTAGGCCCACTTACTATCGGAGACAGCACCAAGATCGCGGCAAACGCGGTGGTGCTTGAAAATATCAGCGGCAACAGTACCGCCGTGGGAATTCCCGCAAAGGTGGTGCGCCGTGAAGGACAGCGTGTGGACGATCTCGATCAGATACACATTCCAGACCCTGTGGCGCAGGAGATAAAAAGACTTGAAGAAAAGCTATCTGAGCTTGAGAGGCAGATCGCAGAGCTTAATACGAAAAAGTAATAAACGGAAGGAATAGAAAAAATGTTAATTTATAATTCGGCAACGAGAAAAAGAGAAGAATTTGTACCCAACGAGCCCGGCAAGGTAAGTATGTATACCTGCGGACCTACGGTATATCATTATGCGCATATAGGAAATCTCCGTAGCTATATTATGGAGGATATCCTTGAAAAATATCTGCGTTATTCGGGCTACGACGTAACTCGCGTTATGAATATAACCGACGTAGGACATCTTACGAGTGACGCCGATACGGGTGAGGATAAGATGCTTAAGGGCGCGAAGCGTGAGAAGAAGACGGTCATGCAGATCGCACAGTTCTACACCGACGCATTCTTTGAGGACTGCAAGAAGCTCAATATCAAGACTCCCGACGTGGTAGCTCCCGCAACGGGTTGTATTGACGAGTTTATTAAGGTAATTGAGGCACTTATTGAAAAGGACTTTGCATACGAGGCAGGCGGAAATATTTACTTCGACACGTCAAAGCTCGATCAGTATTATATTTTCAACGACTTCAAGGAGGAAGACCTTGAGGTAGGCGTTCGAGAGGGCGTTGAGGAGGACGGAAACAAGAGAAACAAGGCGGACTTCGTGCTTTGGTTTACAAAGTCCAAGTTTGACGATCAGGAGCTTAAGTGGGATAGCCCTTGGGGCATCGGTTACCCCGGCTGGCATATCGAGTGCTCTTGCATCAGTATGAAATATCTTGGCGAGCGCATTGATATCCACTGCGGTGGAATTGACAACGCGTTCCCCCACCATACCAACGAGATCGCGCAGAGCGAGGCATATCTTGGACACAAGTGGTGTAATTATTGGATGCACGTTTACCATCTTAACACCACCTCGGGTAAGATGAGTAAGTCAAGCGGAGAGTTTCTTACGGTTTCCTTGCTTCAAAGCAAGGGATACGATCCGCTTGTTTACAGACTTTTCTGCTTGCAGTCTCATTACCGCAAGTCTCTGGTATTCTCCTATGAGAATCTTGACAACGCAAAGATCGCGTACGACAAGATAATCGCGCGTGTGCTTTCGCTTCTCAAGGAAGAGCAGGGTGAGATTGACACCGAGAGCTTTGACGCGCTCAAGGGCAAATTCTGCGCGGCGCTTGACAACGATCTCAATACCTCGCTTAGCGTGACCGCGGTTTATGACGTTCTTAAGGCAAAGACCACGCCCGCTACAAAGCTTGCGCTCCTTAAGGATTTCGATTACGTGCTCGGACTTGATATGATCGAGACGGCACAAAAGCAGCTCGACGCCGAAAAGGCGGCAGCAGAAGCAGCGGCAGCCGATCCTTTTATTCAGGAGATTGAGGCTCTTATCGCCGAGAGAGCGGCGGCAAAGAAAGCAAAGGATTTTGCAAGAGCTGACGAGATCCGCGCAATACTTCTCGAAAAGGGAGTTACTCTCATTGATACCTCTCAGGGTACAAAATATACGATAGCGTAAAGAGAAGGAGAAAGCTCTTACTTTTTTGAAAAAAAGTAAGACAAAAAACTTCCTGAAAATAAAAATTTAAATATTATTGGTGGAGTGCCCGTTTTGGATATGGCTGCTCCACCAATTTTGTTATATCTATATCCGAATTGTAGGGACAGGCGTCCTCGACTGTCCGTCTTGTAACAAAGTAACCTTTACACCTCAAA
>JBGVPV010000052.1:0-14299 GCA_045127215.1 Eubacteriales bacterium
CAGATCGGACAGCTGACGCCTCTCGACGCTCGCGTCGTTAAACATCAGAACGTCCACGGTGTTCATTCCGTGAAGCCAGAATATTGAGAAATCGTCAGTTTCCCTTGCCGCAAAGCCCTTGAGGATACCGTCCTTGTAAAGCCCCGCGCCCATAAGAGCCGAGGCTACCATATTGCAAAATCTTCTTCCCTGAAGAAAATCGTCGCCTATTCTCAGCGTCTCTCCGTCGGGACGAATGGTCTTCAGAAGTGAGAGACATACGTCATGGAGCTTGTCGGTGAAAAGATGCTTTTGGTTGTCGTACATATAGGAGTACCAGCATTCCGCGCGTAAAAGACACGCCGCCTTGGATGAGCCGTAGGCAACTCCCTGATCGTGAAATCCCGAGCGGAGCATGTGATCCTGTGCGGGAACGATGATGTTGAACAGCAGATCGGCTATGACGTTGTAATACTCGGGGTACTCGTCGTATATAGCGATAGAGAGGGCGTACCAGCCGTCAAGAAATAGCGTTCCTGACTGATGTCCCGAAAGTCCTCCCGTTCTGTCGGGCGGGTATTTGGGGAACTCGGTGCGCGATACGCATTTAGTGGTCGCCGCGCCCACGAGCTGACGCTTGTCACGTTCGGTGAGCAGAGGATGGCACCAGTCGTAAACGCAACCGATAACTCGCATAAGCTCAATTACGGTGATATGAATGTTGTACTTATAAAAGGCGCGTATTTCACATCCGAACGCTCGGTCTATATCACGCTCAAAGGTGGTAAGATAGTTCTTGAGTGCGTATATTGCCTCGTATCCGTACTGTTCGTCGCCAAATGCGGCGTAACGGAAGGCTTTGCAGAGAATTATATTATGTATCTCGCAGTTTACCATACGCGCGTTGTTGGAGAGATCGTGATTTTGGAAATCGCGCATAACGCCGTCGCAATCCATATCCGACAGCCGCATAGTCTCGGCGTAGGCGTATGCGTTGTCCCCCTTCTCGACGTCGCGGAGTATTTTTGGAAGACGCTCTCTCGTAAAGCCGAGACGCGGGTGCTTGCCCACGGGAGGAGTTTCCCGGGGCATCTGCTCCGGTGAGGGTGAATATATTGGCTCTCCGAAATTCTCATCCTCGAATTCGGATATAAGTTTTTTTAATTCTTCAACGCTTTTTCTCATAAATACCTCCGTTGATATATACTTTATATATCAATTATAAATCATAGTCGGGAGAAAAACAAGCCGTAAAATAATCTTTTAATGTAACAAAACGCTCATTAAGGTCACAAAAGGCAACGCCTTGACGCGAATGATTGAAAAATTATATAATTAGAGTGCGTTATGGCTTGAAAAAGCTCTCTGTTTGACTTATAATTAGGATATATCAATCAACAGGAGAGAGAAATGGCTTTTAAGCTTTTTCAGCAACAGGAGAATATGAGTATGAAAAAAGTAGTTTTGCTTGGTGATTCTATAAGAATGAATTATTGTAAGTACGTAAAGAGTAAGCTTGAGGGAATAGCTGAGGTGTATTATCCCGACGATAATTGCCGCTTTGCTCAAAACCTTTTGAGATTTGCGCACGAATACAAGAGAAAGGGCGGTTGGCCCGATGACGTTGACGTGGTGCATTGGAATGCGGGATTGTGGGACGTTATGGAGCTTTACGGCGACGAGCCCATCAGTACGCTTGAATACTATTCCTCGGTCATACCGAGAGTAGACAAAAGATTGCGTATGCTTTACCCCAATGCAAAGATAGTTTTTGCCACCTCGACGTCGGTATGCGAGGAGGAATATCCTGCGCATTCTCGTCGTCGCAACAGCACTATCCGCAAATATAACGCGGCGGCGATCGAGGCGCTTGCCGATACCGATGCCGTTATAAACGACCTTTATGCGATAACCGAGAATATCCCGAGAGAGTATCGCTCCGATATGACGCATTTCAAGACCGACGAGGGCGCGGCGTTGCTTGGAGACAAGGTTATTTCGGTTGTTTGTGAGCTGATGGGTATCAGCCCGGAAGAAATAGCGCAAAAGGGCGTTGAGTTTGAAAACTATTCGGCAGATAAAATAGGATATTAACAAGAAAATAGGCTGTCTCAAATGAAATTTGAGACAGCCTATTTTTAGGGGCTAGGCAGATTTGAGTAAGAAGCGTCGTTCTTCGGGGCGTGAGGCGTACAAAGGTACGTCAAGCCCCGAAAACGGCGGTAGAAAAAGTCCATTAAAATCGAAGAATTTCGAAGAAATTCATCATATCGGTGTCTCATTTACGGCTTTGATGTCATAAACGTTTACTTATTCCCGGACTTTTTCGGTCTTGCCAAATGTGACAGCCCCTTTGTCAGCAAAGTATTGTAACGCCTTGTTTATTGAGCTCCTCGGTAAGCTCTCGGGAGAGCTGATCGTTGGTCACGATATAGTCCGCTACCGCGGCGTCGCTTATTTTGACGAATGCGCTGTGTCCGAATTTTGAATGGTCTGCGGCGATAATACGGCAGTTTGATTGCTCTATCATAGCGACGTCTACTGAGGCTTCCTTATCGTAATAGGTTGTAAATCCGTGCTCGGCGCTGATTCCGTCAACCGAAAGTATAAGCTTGTCCGCGTGATACTTTTTTATTTGTTCTATTGCGTCGCTTCCGTAGGAGAACTGATATTTGGAGTTTACCGAGCCCCCGACGAGAATAACGTTGAAATTAGGATTTCCTGCGGCTTCAAGAGCGATGGATATGGAGTTTGTGACAATGCTTAAGTTGTAGTTCTGCGGTAGCTTTCTGAATACCAGCAGAGTAGTAGTGCCTGCGTTGAGCATAACGGTATCGTTTGGTTGTATCAGCTCGACTACACGCTCTGCAATCGCCACCTTTGATTCCTTGTTGGTTTCAAGACGCTGATTGAGATTCATACTGTAATACGGCTTGTATGAGCTTACCGCGCCTCCGTGAACGCGGGACAGCAGACCTTTTTTCTCCATATCTTCAAGATATGAGCGTATGGTTACCTCGCTGACACCTAAGATGCGGCTGAGATTTGAAACACGCACCGAATCCTTTTCTTTGAGCATATCGAGTATTTTTTGCTTCCTTTGTTCCGTGGTCATACCGTCCTCCGTATTTGTTTTATGAATTGCGAATTAATTATAGCATTACCTTTCGTTTTTGTCAATATTATTTTCGGTTTTATTGCTGTTTTTAAAAAAGCGAAAGATTAGTGTAAAAAAATGTTGACAAGCGTAATATGGCATTGTATAATGAATTTTAGTAGATATATTATTTTTATTAAGAAGGAAACAGGAAAAATGATTAAAAATTTTGATATCAAGCCGCCTTTCTTTGAGGTAGGCCCCAAGGCGATCATTTGGGGCGAGGCAATGCTTGCGCTTGCTAAGGTGATCGACAAGACCGCTATGAAATATGACGTTGACGTCATCGTAACTCCTCAGTATACCGATATCAAGCTGCTTGCGGATAATACGGAGAGAATATTTGTTTTCGCTCAGCATATGGACGCGCTTGTGCCCGGCAGAGGTCTTGGAAGCGTGCTTCCCGAGGCTGTTAAGGCGGCAGGCGCTAAGGGCGTTATGCTTAACCACGCCGAAAAGCCGCTGGATATGCAAACGCTTGAGGCTACTATCAGGCGCGCGGACGAGGTCGGTCTTGCCACTATCGTGTGTGCGGATACCGTTGAGGACGTAAAGAGAATAGCGCACATGTCTCCGAATATGATAGTTGCAGAGCCCACGGAGCTGATAGGAACGGGTACTACGAGTGACTCTAACTACGTGCTCGAGACTATCAGAACGGTTCAGGATATCAATCCCGATATTATGGTGCTTCAGGGCGCGGGTATTTCAAACGGTCAGGACGTTTACAATACCATCAAGCTCGGAGCTCAGGCAACCGGCTCTACAAGCGGAATACTCAAGGCGGCAGATCCTTACGCGATGGTTGAGGAGATGCTCTATAACCTCAGAAAAGCCTGGGATGAGCTTCATATCTGACAGAGGTTGACGAATATGAAAAAAGAAGCTTTGACAGCTGCAAGAGCGGCTTATGAGATCGAATACGAGTGTATTCGGGAAATGCTTGATCATTTCGATGACGCGGCGTTTTCGGAGGCGGTAGAGCTTTTGAAGAATGCTGAGCGTATCGGAACGTCAGGCTGCGGTCACTCGGGAATTATGTGTCAGCATTTTGCACACCTTATGTGTTGTATCGAGCGTCCCGCGCGCTTTGTGTCACCTGCTGAAGCGGTACACGGTGCGATGGGATTTTTGCAGGCGGGTGACGTTATGGTGTTTGCCTCAAGGGGAGGCAAGACGGGTGAGCTTATTCCGATACTTGATATTTGCAAGCGCAAGAATATACGCGTGATAACGATTACCGAAAATATGACGTCTCCGTTGGCAACGGGAGCTGACGTCGTGCTTAAACAGTACGTAAACCGTGAGACAGACCGATATAATTCTCAGGGAACTACCTCGTCGACGGCGCTGTGCATGATATTCCACGCACTCCAGACCGCACTCATCGAGGAGACGGAATATAAAAACGAGCAGTTTGCCGTTATACATCCGGGCGGGGCGGTAGGAAGCCGCCTTAACGGAAAAGAATAATTAAGATACGTTGAAAATTTTAAAAAAATACATACAAAAAAGGAGATTTTATTATGGAATTTAAAGTATATCAGAAAGAGCTCGAGCTTCAGAGCAGAGGTTGGATCCCCACGTTCCACGACATCAGAAAAGAGATACTCGAGATGGTTGAGGATTCAGGCATCGTAAACGGTACGGTTGCTATCGTTTCTCACCACACCACCTGTTCCGTTATGGTTCAGGAGTGTTCTCACGACATCGACTCCTTTGACCTTGAGTTCCTTCAGCACGACCTGCTTGATATTATGAGAAAGATGATCCCCGACTTTGCTGAGGAGCATCAGTACCGTCACCCCGGCCCCATTCATGCTCAGTATGGCAGATACGTAAACGAGCCCGGTGACTACTCCAGCATGAACACCGACGGTCACCTCCGTTCTTGCTTCTTCGGCAGAAGCGAGACTCTGACCATCAAGGACGGCAAGCTTGACCTTGGTCTGTTCGCTCACATTTACTTTATTGACTGGGATCACGTTATCGCTCGTCGCAGACAGGTTAACGTAACCATTATGGGTACTACCGAGAGCGTTGGTGACAGAAAGTTCAACGACGGTAAGGTTATCGACACCCGTCATAAGTTCACCGAAGAGGAAAAGGCTTATGACATTCACTACGATCTCCAGCAGATGAGATAAGATACAGAATATGAATTTTTTAGGTATTGACATTGGCACAACGTCAGTAAAAACGGCTGTGTTCAATGAAAAGCTTAACGGACAAATATCTCTCACCGCTGACTACACGCTTGATTCACACGGAGACATCGTGGAGTTTGACGGAGAGAAATATTGGGATATCGTTAAGGGCGAGATCGAAAAGATCAAGGCAGAGATGCCTATTGATGCTCTTGCGGTAGATACTCAATGCGAAACGCTTATTCTGACTGATGAATACGGCAATCCTGTTAGTCCTGCTATTGTGTGGCTTGATAACAGAGCTGTCGATGAGGCAGAAATAATTGCCGAGCATTTCGGTCACAAAAAGGTTTACGAGGTAACGGGACAGCCCGAGATCACGGCAACATGGCCTGCCTGTAAGCTGCTTTGGGTAAAGCGTCACGAGCCTGAGATCTGGGCAAAGACCAAAAGAGTGTTTTTGCTTGAGGACTGGATACTTTATAAGCTGACGGGAAGATTTATCTCCGAAAAAACGCTTCAGTCGTCCACTATATATTTTGATATTCATAACGGCAGTTGGTGGCAGGAGATGCTTGATTTTATAGGCGTGTCCGACACTATGCTTCCGACACTCTATCCGAGCGCGAGCGAGGTGGGTGAATATGAGGGCATCAAGGTGGTGACCGGCGCTATCGATCAGATAGCGGGAGCTATCGGCGCGGGAGTTGTAAAGCAGGGAAGAGTCAGCGTGATGACGGGTACTACTATGGTCATATTCCTCCCGTCTGACGTTATCCCCGAATACGATGCGAAAAGTATAGTTCCGTGTCACTATAATTACGACGGAAAATACTGTCTTCTTTCGTGGACGCCTACTGCGGGAATGGCACTCAAATGGTTCAGAAACGCACTTTGCGAGGATTTTTCATTTGCAGAGCTGGATGATCTGGCAGCCGATATCCCTGCGGGAAGTGACGGAGTGACCTTTTTGCCGTATCTTTGCGGCTCTACAATGCCCAAATATAATCCCGCGGCAAGAGCAAGCTTTACAGGACTTACCACAGAGCATAAGCGTGGGCACTTCGTACGCGCCGTGATGGAATCGGTGGCGTGTATGTTGCGTTCAAATCTTGAATACCTCGGACTTGACGTAGAGGAGATAAGAGCAATGGGCGGCGGCGCAAACAGTCCGCTTTGGTGTCAGATGAAGGCTGACATGACGGGCAGAAGACTCGTCACTCTGAAAAATAAGGAAACGGCGTGTCTTGGCGCGGCTATTCTTGCGGCGGTCGGCGTTGGAGCTTTTGACTCCGTGGAGCAAGCCGCAACGCTTATCGAGCTTGACAGAACTTACGAGAGCCGAGGCGTCGACTATACCGAGTGCTATGAAAGATATATGAGCTACGATAAGCTGCTTAATATCTGAGGCTTGGTTATCTGAAAATTGAAAGGAAATAATGATATGGCAAAAATAGGATTTGTCGGCTTCGGTGAGGTAAATACTCCCGTTGACGTTATAATCAGAAAGTGCTCTGCGGCAGAGCAGGCACTTAAGGACGAAGGACTTGATTTGGTATCTGTTTATCCCGTGGCTGACGATTACGAGGAGCTTCAGATCAGGGGAGCGGTAGATGCGCTTGCAAAGGAGAGCTTTGACGCGCTCGTCGTGTGTGTGGCGGGTTGGATACCTACTCACGCGGTCATCAAGGTAACAGAGCATTACCGTCATTTGCCCATGGTTCTTTGGGGACTTTGCGGCTGGTATGAGGGCGACAGACTCGTTACGACCGCCGATCAGGCAGGCACGACGGGACTCCGCGCTACCTTTGAGGAGCTTGGATACAAGTTCAAATACGTTTACGATATTATCGGAAGAAAGACCAGAAGTGCTGAGGTGGCGGACTATTGTCGCGCGGCAGTTGTTGCAAAGCAGCTTCTTTTCGATAAGGTAGGTATGGCGGGATACCGCGATATGAATCTTTACGGAACTCTTTATGACGGAATGTCTCTTAAGAGAACCGTTGGCGTTGAGATCGAGACCTTTGAGATGCTTGAGATACAGCAGAGATATGAGGCTCTTGACGAGGCGGCAAAGCGTGAGGTAGTGGAAAACAGAATTCTCAAGTGGAATTTCCTCAAGCCTGCCAATGATGACGCTATGATGAAGGCGGCGGGATATTATCTTGCTGTCAAGGCGATAGCTGACGAGAGAGGATACAGATCAATATCCCTGAAGGACGTTGACGGTATGAAGAAGCTCTGCGGATTTCCTCCCGCGCCTATCTTCATGCTTTTGAGTGAGGACGGATATACCACCGTTCCCGAGAATGATTCTCTTGGTGCCGTAACTCAGCTTATGATGAACAGACTTACGGGACAGCTTGCGGGTTATCTTGAATTTTACGAGTTCTTTGATAACAGCGTGCTTGCAGGTGTGCCTGATTTCGTTGCGGCAGATATGGTGGACGGTGACACCTATACCGTTCTTCCTGCGGCTTTCGGAATGCTCAGCCAGGGAATACTCAACGTATCCAAGGTAAAGACGGGAACGCTTACTATGAGCCGTCTCGTTTATAAGAACGGCGGATATATTATGCAGGTAATACTCGGCAACGGCAAGAATCCTCCTCGGTGGGAGGAGTGCGGCTGGGATCAGCCCGCGCCTCAGCTTTCCGCGCTTGAGATAGAGATAGGCGACGTAGAAACTTTTGCGGATAACGTAGCTTGTCAGCATTATATTATAACCTACGGCGATAACAGAGCAAAGATAAAGGATCTTTGCAATATCCTCGGTATAGAATTTTTCGAGGTAGTTAAAAACTAAAAAAAGGAAGATACTATTATGATCTATATTCTTGATACAGCCGATCTTTCGGCAATCAGACACTGTAACGAATTTTATCCCTTGGCAGGTGTTACCACCAACCCCTCTATTATTGCCAAGGCAAATACGGATTTCTGGCCTCTCGTTGAGGAGATCAGAAATATAATCGGCCCTGACAAGATGCTTCACGTTCAGACCACCAAGGAAAAAGCGGAGGATATCGTAGAGGAAGCAAAGCTGCTGAGCGAAAGACTCGGCGGTGAGTTCTACGTTAAGATACCGATCGGAGAAGAGGGACTCAAGGCTACTATGATGCTTAAAAAGCTTGGCATAGGAGTTACTATGACAGCTATCTTTACGCCTACTCAGGCACTTATGGCGGCGATGGCGGGTGCTGATTTCGTAGCGCCTTACGTAAACCGTCTTGACAATATCATAGGTGACGGCTGTGAGGTGGTTGCCGAGATCGTCAGCCAGCTTGAAAATTACGGCTCCGACTGCAAGGTGCTTGCGGCAAGCTTTAAGAATGCCGAGCAGGTGCATAAGTGCGCGTCGGTTGCCTGCCACAGTGTGACCGTAACCGCCGACATTCTCAAGATGCTTATAAGCCATCCTATGACCGATGCGGCCGTAAACGGATTTGAAAAGGACTGGAAGAGCGTTTACGGAGAAAAGACCATTTTGGATTTTTGATCGTTTGTCCGTGATACTGAACTTGCGTAGTTAATTGATTTTTGGAGGCGATTTTTTTGAACGATACAATTACAACGGGGAAAAACAAAAAGGGGCTTGACTATAAGTGGGTGATCGTTGCGGTTTGCTTTTTGTCCGTAATGATCACGCTCGGCTTTTGCAGTTCTACCAAGAGCCTGTATCTTGACGTTGTAACAAGTGCGTTGGGGATCGACAGAAGCTTGTTTTCCCTCAACGATACCTGCCGATACGTCGTTAATGCGATAGTCAACCTTTTCTTTGGTGCGCTTATAAGTAAGTTCGGCACTAAGAAGCTGATGCTTGCGGGAATTTTGTCACTTACGTCTGCGATGGCGGTCTATGCTACCGCAACGAGCGTATGGATGTTCTATCTTGGCGGAGCGTTGCTTGGAATAGGCTTTTCTTGGACGGGAACCACTATGATCGGTTGCGTTATCAACAAGTGGTGCCGTGAAAAGAGAGGAACTATAATGGGCGCCGTGCTTGCGGCAAACGGTATCGGAAGCGCGATAGCAATACAGATACTCTCGCCTATTATTGAGGCGGGCGGTCAGAGCTACCGTAACGCATATTTTGTGTCCGGAATCGCGGTATTGCTGGTAGGAGTGCTGATATTGATATTTATGCGCGAATCACCCAAGAATCACGATGCCTCCGCCCCCGTTCATACCAAGAAGAAGGGCAGAGGAGAGCCGTGGATAGGTGTGGAGTATTTCAGCGCTAAAACGTATCCGTACTTTTACATAGCACTCGTATGCGTATTCTTAGCGGGCTTTTGCCTTCAGGGTATTGGCGGCATAGCAAAGGCGCATATGAGAGATTCGGGGCTTACCGCTGAATACGTTGCCTTTGCTATGAGCTTTCACGCTCTGGCACTCGCGCTGTTTAAGTTTTTGACGGGGCTTATATACGATAAGCTTGGACTCAGATTTACCTCAAGTATGTGTTCGATAACGGGCGCGATAGTTATGTTTTTGCTGTCGCTCGTTACGAATTCTACTATCGGAATGGTAATAGCAATGATATACAGCGTTTTCTCATCTTTGGCGCTTCCGCTTGAGACTATAATGCTGCCGATCTATGCATCCGATCTCTTTGGAGAGAAGTCGTACGAAAAGATACTCGGTATTTTCGTATCCGTGAATACCGCAGGATATGCTTTGGGTGCGCCTATTGTAAATCTTTGCTATGACGGCTTGGGAACTTATTCCCCCATTCTTGTTATTTGCTCGTGTATAATGCTTCTTATTACCGTTGTGATGCAGTTTGTGATCTCCAAGGCTCATCGCGTAAGACGCGAGGTCGAGGCTTCTGCTGCGGCAAACGTATAGCGTTATTATTAAAATTCAAGGAGATTTTCTATGAATAAGATAAAGATAGGCTGGAGCGAGGTCAGTATAGTGCCCGAGGGTAGAAGAATAGATCTCGTGGGACAGTTTTACGAGAGGATCTCGGGAGAGGTCGAGACTCCTATCGCGGTTACGGCACTTGCAATTGAATGCGGTGACGATCATTTGGTATGGGTGTCCTGTGACCTTCCGTCCGCCAGCTATAAGCTGCTCAGAAGTATCAGGGAGCAGCTCCCCGAGGATTGCGGATTTGATAAGTCCAAGCTTATTATAAACGCAATTCACACGCATACCTCTATGGGTTATGCTGACAGGACCGATTCCTTCTTTAAGGCATCGAGAGCGCTTCAGATATTCAAGCCTGACCATATAAATTACGTTCCGATGGCGCATGACGATTCTCCCGATATTCTCAGAGGGGAAGAGGCTAAGGAATTTTTAATTAAAAAAATAGTAAAGGCGGCAACCGAGGCGTGGGCAAATCGCGCTGAGGGCGCGTGCGCGTTTGGATTTGGACGTGCGGCGGTCGGTTTGTGCCGACGCGCTTGCTACGATGACGGCTCCGCTAAGATGTGGGGAGATACCAACAGCGCAAATTTTGTCGAGCTTGAGTCGGGTAACGACTCGGGAATCGAGCTTATGTTCACCTACGATACTGATAAAAAGCTTACGGGCGTAGTTGCCAACGTGGCGTGTCCTGCGCAGGTGCTTGAGCATCAGAGCTTTATTTCCTCGGACTATATGGGCAAGGTAAGATCCAAGATCCAGGAGAAATATGGCAAGGACGTGGGATTTCTCGGTATACTTGCACCCTCGGGAGATATGTGTCCTCGCGACCTTATTCGTTGGGTAGAATCTCCTGTGTGTAAGAATGACCCCAATATTGAACGTGAAAATATCATAGAGCGTCGCGCAGATCCTTCTATGTTTGACGTGAAGGGCTGTGAGAAGGTAGCAAAGCGTGTTGCAAACGAGATCTTCTGGGCGCTTGATGACGTTGAGGAATACTTTGCGGAGCCTGAGTTTTTGCATAAGAATCTTACCGTTGATATGCCGTTGCGTCGAGTAACGATGGAGGAATATCTCACTGCCAAGAAGGCGGTAGAGGATTTCTTTGACGGACGCACCGAGGATATAGGCTACGAGGATAACGCGAGAATGCAGATATACGGCGGTATTATCGGAAGATATCAGCTTCAGCAGACTATGGACGTGTATCCCATCGAGATCCACGTTATTCGTCTGGGTGACGTTGCGTTTGCGACGAATCCCTACGAGCTTTTCTTAAATTACGGTAATCAGATACGCGCTCGCAGTCTTGCAAAGCAGACCTTCCTCGTTCAGCTGTCTTGTGGTGCGTACGGTTATCTGCCTACGGAAAAGGCGGAAGCGGGCAGTCATTATTCCGCATTCGTCGGAAGCGGCTCGGCGGGACACGCAGGCGGAGATCTGCTTGTGCGAAAGACTCTCAAAGAAATAAACGAGATGTTCCGCTGATATAATGCTAGAAATGGCACATTGAATGAGTTGATAAAATACAGAATGCGACGGCTGTTTACGTATTGTCAAGGAGGAACGAATGTCTGTTGCAAATGAATCCTTAAAAAAACATTATGAATGGAACGGCAAGATAGAGGTGGTCACAAGATGCCTGATAGAGAGTCGTGAGGATCTCTCATTGGCTTATACTCCGGGAGTGGCTCAGCCTTGTCTTGAGATACAAAAGGATATTAATAAATCCTATGAGCTTACCAGAAGATCAAATATGGTTGCGGTGATCACCGACGGCACTGCGGTGCTTGGACTCGGTGATATCGGCGCTGAGGCGGGTATGCCCGTAATGGAGGGGAAGTGCGCGCTTTTCAAGACCTTTGCCGATGTGGATGCCTTTCCGTTATGCATAAAGAGCAAGGACGTTGACGAGATAGTAAGGACGATATATCTTATCTCGGGTAGCTTTGGAGGCATCAATCTTGAGGATATAAGTGCGCCCCGTTGCTTTGAGATAGAGCAGCGTCTTAAAGAGCTGTGCGATATACCCGTATTTCACGATGATCAGCACGGTACCGCTATTGTTGTCGGCGCGGCGTTGATAAACGCATTGAGACTTGTAAAAAAGGATATCGGAGCGGTCAAGGTCGTTATAAACGGCGCGGGCGCGGCAGGTATATCCATTGGCAGGCATCTGATGAATCTCGGCGTTAAAAATCTTATAATGGTAGATAGATTTGGCGCGATATATGCGGGCAAGCCTGAGAATAATCAGCCGCAGGAGGATATGGCGAAAATAACTAACCCTTGCGGTGAGAGGGGAACGCTTTCACAAGCTATAAGAAATGCCGACGTATTCGTAGGCGTGTCAGCTCCCGGAGTCCTTACTGAGCAGATGGTGTCTTCCATGGCAAAGGATGCAGTAGTATTTCCTATGGCAAATCCCACGCCTGAGATCATGCCCGAGCTTGCAAAGGCGGGGGGAGCCCGAGTGGTCGGAACGGGTAGAAGTGACTATCCTAATCAGATAAACAACGTTCTCGCGTTCCCGGGAATATTCCGCGGAGCGCTTGACTGCAGAGCGTCTTGCATAAATGAAGAGATGAAGATGGCGACTTCAAAGGCGCTTGCGGCACTTGTGTCCGACGACGAGCTTTGCGAGGATTATATAGTTCCTGCGGCGCTCGATAAGCGAGTGGCGCGGGTGGTTGCCGACGCGGTTATCAAAGCCGCAAAGGAAACGGGAGTGGCGAGAGCGTAAGAGTGCAGAATGCAGAGTGCAGAGTGCAGAGTTATGTTGAGTGAGGTTTTTTATGTTCAGATATGGAAAAATGCATGATCTTCTTCCGCAGGTAAAGCAATATCCTTGGCTTGGCAAGATGACTCCGTTTAAAATATTCGGAAATACTTATTTTGTCGGAACTTATCAGGCGTCCTGCCACATTATTGATACGGGTGACGGCTTGATAATGATAGATCCCGGATATGAAAATACGGAGTATCTCGTGATAGATTCTATATATCAGCTGGGATTTGATCCGAGGTATATCAAATATATAATCAATACCCATTGGCATTGGGATCATACCGAGGCGACTGCCGCATTTGCCGATCTTTCGGGAGCTAAAACCCTTATCGACAGAGATGACGTGGAAAAGGCGAGCAAGTATTTTACTCCGGATATTATTATTGACGACGGAGACACGCTCTCTCTTGGGGATACCACGGTGAGATTCGTTCATACCCCGGGGCATACCAAGGGAACCGTTTAGTTGTTTTATGATATTGTCGAGGACGGCGTTACTTACAGAGTAGGTATGTTTGGCGGTGCGGGACTCAATACGCTCGTTCCCTCTGAGTATGATTTTGAGGGGTGCCGTGAGGCGTATTTCGCGTCACTTGAGCGACTCAAACTCGAAAAGGTGGATATTTTCATAGGTAATCACACCTGGAACAACAATACCTACGGAAAGTATGAAAAGCTTGCGGCAACGGGACAGAATGATTTTATTGACAGTGATATCTGGCAGTGCTTTTTAGACGAATATAAGCGTCGACTGACATATAAGATCCGCAAGGGAAACGAAAAATAAAAATTTTAAAAACGCGTTTTAAAATTGCACATCACAAAAAAAGAGCGCCCGTATGGCTCTGCATTCTTAGCGGAGAAAACACGAACACCACCAAGGATTTTTCTTTGGTGGTGTTTTTGTCGATGTGAACTTATGAAAGGCTCCTTCCGGGAGGGAGCTCCCGACGGAGTCGGGTGAGGGAGAGCGCGTTGAAATAAAACTTATGTAAACTTAAAGTCACGCGGGCTCCTTCCACCACTTTGTGGTCCCCCTTCCTCCCGGAGGAAGGCTTTTGCGTGTCGTTTTTCTGTGGATGGTGGGTTCGGGCTTCTGCCCGATGGTGCGAGGACTGCCACGCGCTATGCTTGCCCCAGACGCAAGCGTCGGAAAAGCGGAAAATATGAAATCGTAACAATAGAAAAATACTACGATTGGTAGAATTAAGTCTATGCTACGGTTATTGATTTATAATTCAAACCGCTGTATAATATAATCAGACGCGTCGGAATAACTTGATTTGGAGGTTAATACTATGGAATTAATGATTGGCGATAAGCTGAAGAAATTGCGCCGTAACAGAGATT
>JBGVPV010000053.1:0-2283 GCA_045127215.1 Eubacteriales bacterium
AGACTTTGAGATAAAGCCCGTAGTATGCGACGGCATTGAAGCCTGCCGAATGGCGCTTCTCAAGCTTAGCAAGGGCGCTCTTGACGGCAACTTTATCGAGGGAATGGCGTGTATTGGCGGCTGTATAAACGGCGCCGGCTGCCTTACCCACGGAGATAAAAACAAAGCCGAGGTCGACAAATACGGTCGAGAGGCGCTTGAAAAAACTATTGGTGACGCCGTTTCCCAGCTTAAATAAGAAAAAGGATGCTCATTTTGAATGGGCATCCTTTTTCTTTTGTAAAATTAAAAGACAGAAGTTAAGTATTATTTAGGGTACCGTAAGAACTGATACCACTTACGCAAGCATCTTCATCAGGTCGCCGAGAGCCGTTTCGAACTTCGCTCCATACCAGTGGTCTGCATCTCCTTGGGTATTGATGATGCACTTGACAGTATAATCGGCAGCAATTTTTGCAGACTCGTAAACGCTCTTATCGTTCATCAATGCGCCAACGAAAGCGGAAGCATAAATATCTCCCGTTCCGTGGCTACCCTTGGCAATCTTGTCGTGCTTGTAGTATTCCATCTTGCCGTTCTCGTAAACAACAACTCCGGTCTTTCCGGACTCATAGCTGACACCGGTAAGCACAACGGTTTTTGTGCCGAGAGCCTTGAGCTTCTCTACAAGATTGCAAATATATCCTTCATCATAGTTTTCCTTGTATTCCTCATCGGTCAGGAAGCAAGCCTCGGTGATGTTAGGTACCAAGATATCCGCCTCTCCGCAAAGAACCTTCATCGCCTCTACATAATCCTGATTGAATATGGAGTAAAGTTGTCCGTTATCTGCCATGGCAGGATCTACAATACGAACACAGTCGTCCGTTCCCATGGTTTTGAGAATATCTCTGACGTAGCCGATCTGCTTAATGCTACCGAGGTATCCCGTATAGATCGCTTTGAATTTGATTTTTTCCTTTTTCCAATGCTCCTGAATTGCAGGCATATCGTCTGTCAGGTCACGGAATGTAAATCCGCTAAAGCCTGCCGTATGAGTAGAAAGCACTGCAGACGGAAGAATGCAGGTTTCCATTCCGCAAGCAGAAAGAATGGGGAGCGCAACAGTAAGCGAGCATTGTCCAACACAGGATATATCTTGTATCGTTAAAATCTTTTTGTATGCCATTTTTGAATCCTCCTTGACATTTTGATGCTATTATTATATAATATCTCTGTACATATTAAAATAGTCAGTTTAGGAGAATTTTATATATACAGATGAAGTACGTAATCAATAAGGAAAAGCGTCCTGTTTACTTGCAGATATACAATCAAATAAGGGAGGATATCGTAAACGACATTCTGCGTTTTGATAGCAAGCTTCCCTCTATCCGCGCTCTTGCCGAGGAGTTTGGAATAAGCACAGTGACTGTTGAGCACGCTTATGCCCTGCTCTCTGACGAAGGCTACGTAGAGTCAAGAGAGCGGAGCGGATACGTGGTAAGCTTCCGTAAGGCAGATGGCTTTGCATCAACCGCCAAGACAACTCACAAATATCACCCTGCAGCCGAAACAAAGCATGCCTATCCGGATTTTCCTCTCTCTGTTTTAAGCAAAACAATGCGTAAGGTTTTGACGGAACACGGTGATCTGTTGCTTGAAAAGTCGCCTAACTACGGTTGCACTGAGTTAAGAGAGGCAATCAAACAATACCTTGCACGTAACAGAGGTATTTTGGTTGATACCGAGCAGATCATTATCGGCTCAGGCTCCGAATACCTGTATGAGCACATCATCATGATGCTTGGAAAATCTCATATCTACGGGATTGAGTCCCCTTCCTATAAAAAGATTGAGGAGATTTATCACGCATCGGAGGTGGGATATGAGTTGCTCCCCCTCTCGCACGACGGTATTGACAGTGCCGCTCTCTCAAATACTACCGCAAGTGTCATTCACACCACGCCGTACAGAAGCTTCCCAACAGGTGTTAGCGCAACAGCCTCAAAGCTTCACGAATACGTTCGATGGGCAAATCAGAAAAACCGATATATCATTGAGGATGACTTTGAATCGGAGTTCTCGGTTTCTACCAAGCCGACGGACACGTTGTTTGCCCTATCGAAAAACGATAACGTCATATATCTGAATACCTTTTCTAAAACGATCTCTCCCTCTCTTCGTATCGGATACATGGTGCTTCCCAAACATCTTGTCAAAACGTATGAAGAAAAGCTCGGCTTTTACTCCTGCACCGTGCCTACCTTTATGCAATACGTTCTCACTGAACTTATTGACAAC
>JBGVPV010000054.1:0-15949 GCA_045127215.1 Eubacteriales bacterium
AACGCTCCTCCGCCGAGCATATTGTTCGTGACAGAGAAGATTATGAAACGCGCAGAAAATACATTTATGAGAATCCCAAGCGGTGGTATTACAAGCATTTGAATACCATAGAATAAGGGGTATGGGCTTTGCCCGAAGCCCTTGTAATACAAAGGCGAAACTGGCGATAAAACAGAACGATCAATAAGAATTTAACGGAGATTATAGTTGTATGCGAAAAATTACAGTAAACAGAAAAAAATCTTTGATTGGTTGTGCCGGCACAGTGTTAATTTATACAATAGACAAAATACAGTTTGATAAAATCATAAAAGAAGGGAAAAAATAACTAAAGACCAATGTGTTTTTGTTGGTTCCATAAAAAATGGATCTGATTTAAAATTTGAAATCACCTGTAACGAGATAGTAATATTGTCTGCGTATGACAATTTATCCCTTTTTGGGGTACATAGTGCAATAATTATTCCCGAGGGAAAAGAAGAAATAATACTTAATGGAAAAGTAAAATTTAATCCTGCGCACGGAAATCCCTTTATTTTTGAATAACAATCCACCTTATTTGATTGAATAAATTCCAATTTATAATACAGAATAAAAGCGACCCCGACAGACTTGATGAAAATCTGTCGGGGTTAATCTTTGTATTCTGCGAGTCAAACTCACATCTGAAGGCAAACTTCCTTATGAGAACCACCCTTTTTCACTTCTCTTTTACTTAACAACAATATTTACTATCTTATTGGGTACGGAAATTTCCTTGACGATAGTCTTGCCCTCGATAGCGGCGGCAACTGACTCCTCAGCCTTTGCAAGAGCGATGACCTCAGCTGCGGGACTATCCTTGGCAACTGTGATCTTACCTCTGAGCTTGCCGTTGATCTGCACCACGATCTCTACCTCGTCGTCCACGCACTTTGCCTCGTCGTAGGTAGGCCAAGGCTCGTAAGCGATGGTATTATCGTGACCGAGTATCTGCCACATCTCCTCACCGATATGAGGACAGATGCAAGAGAGCATCTTGATCATTCCCTCAGCATACGCGCGAGGGCACTTGCCCTCCTTATATACAGCGTTTACAAAGATCATCATCTGGGAGATAGCCGTATTGAACGCCAGCTTTTCATAGTCCTCGGTGATCTTCTTTACACTCTTATGATATATCTTTTCAAGCGCGGGAACTTCTCCATCAACGATGTTTTCAGGCTCGGTAAAGAAGGTCCAGACACGGTTGAGGAATTTACGAGAGCCGTCAACGCCCTGATTGCTCCAAGGCTTGGAAACCTCAAGCGGTCCCATAAACATTTCATAAAGTCTGAGTGTATCCGCACCGTAATCACGAACGACGTCGCTGGGGTTTACCACGAACTCGGGATAACGCTTACCCATCTTGATACCGTTAGAGCCGAGTATCATTCCCTGATGCACGAGCTTCTTGAAGGGCTCTGCCGTAGAAGCGAGTCCCTTATTGTAAAGATATCTGTTCCAGATTCTTGAGTACATAAGATGTCCGACCGCATGCTCGGGGCCGCCTATGTAGAGGTCAACGGGCATCCAGTGCTTAAGAAGCTCCGCATTCGCAAACTCCTTGTCATTATGGGGATCGATGTAGCGCAAGAAGTACCAGCTTGATCCGGCAGATCCGGGCATCGTAGAGGTCTCTCTCACGCCCTTTACGCCGTTCTTGTCGTACGCCTTCCACTCGGTAGCGTTTTCAAGCGGAGCTTTACCGTTCACGCCCTTATAGTTTTCAAGCTCGGGAAGCACGAGAGGAAGCTCCTCATCGTCAAGCACGTGAATGCCGCCGTCCTCGAGATGAACCACAGGCACGGGCTCGCCCCAATAACGCTGTCTTGCAAATATCCACTCTCTGAAGTGGTAGTTGACGGTTCTCTTGGCAACGCCAAGTCCTTCAAGCTTAGAGGTAATAGCCTCCTTAGCTTCTTCTACGGTAAGTCCTGTGAACTCTTCGGAGTTTATGAGTCTGTAACCCTTACCGAGATACTCTCCCTTTTCAAACGCTTTTTCGGATACGTCGACGTGTCCGAGCTTTTCGTCACCGTCGATGACCTGGATCATATCGATATTGTGAGCGATAGCGTACTCAAAGTCACGCTGATCGTGAGAAGGAACTGCCATAACCGCGCCCGTTCCGTAGCTTGCAAGCACGAAGTCACCGATGAACATTCTGACTTCCTTGCCGTTCACGGGGTTGATACAGGAAACGCCCTTAAGCTCACAGCCCGACTTAGTCTTATTGAGCTCAGTTCTGTCCATATCGTTCTTCTTGAGAGTCTCGTCGATATAAGCCTGTACCTCTGCCTTGTTTTCAATTCGGGGCATAAGCTGCTTTACTATATCTCCGTCGGGGGCAAGAACCATAAACGTAATACCGTAGATAGTCTCTATACAAGTGGTGAATATCGAGAATTCACCGCCGCCTACGATCTGGAATTTAACCTCAACACCCGTAGACTTACCTATCCAGTTCTTCTGCATGAGCTTTGTGGATTCGGGCCAATCGATCTCGTCAAGTCCCGAGAGCAGATCCTCAGCGAAGGCAGGCTGATTGATTACCCACTGCTTCATATTCTTTCTGACTACGGGGTATCCGCCTCGCTCGGACTTTCCGTCAATGACCTCGTCATTGGAAAGTACCGTGCCAAGCTCCTCGCACCAGTTTACAGGCATATCGATGTACTGTGCGTAGCCGTCAAGATAAAGCTGCTTGAATATCCACTGTGTCCACTTATAAAAATCAGGGTCACTCGTAGCTATCATCTTACTCCAGTCGTAGTCAAATCCAAGCTCGGTAAGCTGTCCCGAGAAGGTCTTTATGTTATCCTGCGTAAAGCCGTTGGGATGATTGCCCGTGCTTACCGCATACTGCTCAGCAGGAAGTCCGAAGGAATCGTATCCCATGGGATGAAGGACGTTATAGCCCTGCATTCTCTTCATTCTTGAAACTATATCGGTTGCGGTATATCCCTCGGGGTGACCTGCGTGAAGTCCCACGCCCGACGGATACGGGAACATATCAAGCGCATAAAATTTAGGCTTTGAAAAATCCCAAACGTCAGTCTTGAAGGTCTCGTGCTCCTTCCAATATTCCTGCCACTTCTTTTCTATTTCGCCGTGATCGTATCTCATAATCTCTATCCTTTATATTTTTACTTTTATATCGATTTTATCAGTCCTCGTAAAGCTTATCGAGGTTATAGAATTCTCTTGCTTCTCTGCTGAAGACGTGAACGATAACGTTGCTGTAATCAAGTATCATCCAAGAGTTGTTATCGCGTCCCTCAACGCCGTACGGAGTCACACCTCTCTGCTCAAGACGGTATTCTACCTCACCGAGAAGCGCCTTTACCTGAGTGGACGAGTTACCCGTGCAGATAACAAAATACTCGGTGATAACCGTTTTATCCTCAACGTAAAGAACCTTGATGTCGTGTCCTTTCTTTGAGTCAAGCACGTCGGCAATAGCCTCTGCGAGTGCCTTTGCGTCGGATGCATCGAGTGGGGATACGGCAGTATCCAATTCTGTGTTTTCAATAAATTCCATATTCTTTTTCCTTTATAATAAATTTTATACCATACATTGTAAAGCAAAAGCTCTGTTTTGTCAAGAATTTTTTGCTTTACCTATCAATTAAATTCTATATTTATCCCGCCCTCAAAGATATCGTTTACCGAATATATCCGAGGCGTGCATTTTTCAAAGTATATATCCTTAAAGCTCTTGTATTTTTTGTTCAAAAAATATTCGTTGGTGTCAAAATCCTTGCCGCCGAAATACTCCTGCATTATACTGCGAGCTCCATCGGCAAAAATAACGTAATAGCTCGCGCCGCTCGCCTCCGCCACAGCCTCTCTGCCGGGAAGCGTTACAAGAAAGATTGAGTCCGCGTCCATTTTTCTCACGCCAAGACCGATATCTACCATGTCGGGAATGGAAAGATCAGTCTCCACTCCGTCCACCGCGGCACATAGCTTTATCAACAGCGACGGCGTCATATCACGCGCCATTTTTTTATAAAGCGCGGACAGAAATATTTTATGCGCGTCAAGCCTTGCCACGTCACCACCGACGTAAGAATAACGGAAGCGCAAGAACTGCTCCGCACCCTCTCCGTCAAGGTGAGTCCTGCCTGCGTCGAGCTTTATATAAAGCCCCTGCTCAGGATCACTATAAAACATATCGCAAGGTATATCCACGTCAACTCCGCCTATGGCATCAACTACACGTCTTACAGTATCAAGACAAACACAGACGTAATGGTCTATCTTTATCCCAAATGCATCCGCGAGCCACGCCGCCGTTTTTTCTGCACCGCCAAGCGAATTGTACGCTCCGTTGAGCTTTTTGTAGCTCCCGCTCGTATATCCCGCATAGGTATCGCGCGGTATCTGCACGGCGATAACGGTATTCGCCGCCTTATCGATACTTACAAGCATCATAACGTCGCAAAGGCTTGCCTGCCTGTCCGTACCCATAACGAGCACGTTTACACGTTCCTCTTTCTCGGTACCCATATCAGCCGCATCGGGCACCCGACGCACGTCAGCCACAAGCGTATAAGCTATCATTATCACGGCGATCACCGCGAAAACGCAATAATAAATATTTCTTTTAAGTTGTGATCCTATCAAGTCAATTACCCTCTTTCCCATATCCATTTGTGAATATGTAAAAGAAGGATAGACTTACTTAGCGAGTCTCTCCCGTACGAGCTGATTTCTTGCCGCCATTGTGTCAAGGCTTATGGGAGTTCCCTCCTCGGTAAGTGCGCGGACAGTCATATCAAAAGACAGTATCAACGTACTGTTCAGATGCGAAAGTCGCTCGCTCTCGCTAAGCTTCTCGGGCTCTGCCCCGAGAAAGTAATTTCTCAGCTTGACACAGTCCTCAAAGGTACGCGACATATCTATATAGTCTGCAAGATAGATAAGCTTTTCAGAGAGCGTCATATCCGCTCTTCCCGTAGTATGATAACGCACGCAGGATATTATCTCAGCGTCCGCAAAAGACGGGAATTTTTCGGGGATAATTGCCGCCGCGGTACGCGCGTGCAGAGTTTTGGGCGCAAAATACGCGTCCGCCTCAAGCTCCACTCCATACTCCCGACACAGCTCTATCTGCGTCTCTTGGGGATATTCCTTGGTCACGTCATGCAAAAGCGCGGCGGCACGAAGCAGGGGGATCTTGTCAGGCTCGTAAATCGAGCCGAGATACGCCGCCATTTTTTCAACCTCAGCGGTATGCACAAATCTCCGCTCAGACATGCCCTCGCTGACTTGACGGCGCAATGTGTCAAGCATCTCTTCGGTTATAATCATATCATTCCTCACAAATAAAGGCGATTTTCCTTAATAAATCTCTCGACCGAAGGCGGTACCAAGTCGGAAATATCCTCCCCTGCCGCAACCGCGCGGCGCACCTCAGTAGAGCTGATCTCTATGGGATCCGTTATCACTCTGCGGAACATCACACCGTATTTCCGGTAATACTCCTGTATCTTGGATACCAGCATATTACCAAGCATTGCGTCATTCTCACGGCGCACGTAAACGGGGTAGCACATTTTGAAAATGTCCTCGAAGCGATACCACTTATCAAACGACAGCACCATATCCGTACCGCACAGCAAAAACAACCTTGTGTTCGGACGCTGAAGCTCACAGAGCGTGTCGTAAGTATAGCTCTTGCCGCCTCGTGCGATCTCACAGTCGGATATTATCACGCCATCCGTGTCCTCAAACGCAAGCTCACACATGCGCAGACGGTACAGCGGATCGTCCGACTCGTCGATCTGCTTATGCGGTGGCATATACGTAGGTATTATAAAGAGATAATCCAGCTTCATCTGCTCCATAAACGCCTTTGCCGCGCTTACGTGCCCGTTATGTATGGGCGCAAACGTACCGCCGTAAATACCTACTCTCGTATGGTCAAATCCATTCATAACTTAAAGCTCTATTCTCTTATTATTTACGGATTCTCTGTAAAGTATTATTTTTCGTCCGACAACGCCTACAACGTCAGCACCCGTAGCGTCAGCAAGCTCGTTTGCCACGTCACGAGGTGTTTCCATGCTGTTCTCAAGCACAGACAGCTTGATAAGCTCTCTTGCCTCAAGCGCGTCTGACACGGTCTTTACCAAATTTTCTCCAACTCCGCCCTTACCTATCTGCATAATGGCGCTCTCGCCGTTTGCAAGTCCGCGGAGATATGCTCTTTGTTTTGAAGTTAACATCTTGTTTTTAAGTCCTCACGAAATTATATTTTTAAGCTTTTGGGCAAGCAGCTCTACCGCCTTACCTCTGTGAGATATGGCGTTTTTCTCATCTGCGCTGAGCTCCGAAAAGGTTTTGCCGAGCGGCTCGTAAAAGAATAGCGGATCATAGCCAAAGCCGCCGTTACCACGATACTCGTCGATTATCACGCCCTCGGTAGCGCCGCGACAGAATATTGCCTCATCGGGATTTTCGGGAAATACGCAAGCTATAACGCAGACGAATTCCGCACGTCTGTCCTCTTTATCCGCAAGATTTTCAAGAAGCAGACGGTTGTTAGCCGCGTCGTCACCGTGCTCACCCGCATATCTTGCGGAATATATTCCCGGCGCGCCGTCGAGCGCGCGTACCGCAAGTCCTGAGTCGTCGCCAAGCCCGATATATCCCGTGCTTGCCGCCGCCCTTGCCTTTATATGAGCGTTTTCAAAAAAATCCTTGCCGTCCTCAACGATCTCCTCGGAAAATCCGACGTCGTCAAGCGACAAAATCTCAATCTCGGGAATATGCTGTCCAAGCAACGCCTGAAGCTC
Organism: Eubacteriales bacterium; assembly: GCA_045127215.1. Lineage (GTDB taxonomy): Bacteria > Bacillota > Clostridia > Oscillospirales > CAG-272 > HGM12713. Next base: position 6,825 of record JBGVPV010000054.1, read on the forward strand.
GGCGATCTTATGCTTGTTTCTCGATGCTAAAACTATTTTCATAATTTTTACTCGAACAACGCGCTGATAAACTCTGTGCTGTCAAATTCCTGCATATCGTCTATCTTCTCGCCGACGCCTACGAATTTAACGGGGATCTGAAGCTCCTGCTTGATGGATATAACTATTCCGCCCTTTGCGGTTCCGTCAAGCTTGTTGAGCACGAGTCCCGTGATGTCCGCCGCGTTTCTGAATTCCTTTGCCTGAAGAATGGCGTTCTGTCCCGTGGTCGCGTCAAGCACCAAAAGGTTTTCACGCGCCGCTCCGGGAAGCTCGCGGTCAATAATACGGTTGATCTTTTCAAGCTCGTTCATAAGATTTTTCTTGTTATGAAGTCTGCCCGCCGTATCGATTATAAGCACGTCTGCCGCACGCTTTTTCGCATAGCTGATAGCGTCAAACACAACTGCCGCAGGGTCACTTCCCTCGCTCTGCTTGACTATCTCAGCGCCCGAACGCTCACACCACACGCCAAGCTGGTCGATCGCCGCTGCGCGAAAAGTATCCGCCGCCGCAACAACTACCTTCTTGCCGCTCTGTATGAGTCGGTTTGATATCTTACCGATAGACGTGGTCTTACCCGCGCCGTTTACTCCGATAACGAGTATAACAGAGGGGGTTGTTGTAAGGTTAAGGGGCGCGCCCTCGCCTATCATATCGGTCAGTATTCTCTTAAGGGTATCGATCACCTGATCCTTTTCCTTAAGGCGTCCTTCCTTTATCTCGTCACGCAATCTCTCGATTATCTCCTCAGTAGCGCCAACTCCGACGTCCGAGGTTATAAGCAGCTCTTCAAGCTCGTCAAGCAGATCCTCATCTACCTTGACAAAAGCCTTAAGAACGTCGTTTATCTGTCCGAAAATTGCGTTTTTCGTTTTTGAAAGCCCTGCTTTCAGCTTATCCAAAAATGCCATCCCAGTCTTCTCCTTTTTTCTTGGAAATATCGTCAATATTAAGCTCAAGCACCTTAGAGATACCGCGCTCAGGCATAGTCACACCGTAAAGGCGGTTTGCCGCCTCCATAGTTCCTCTTCTGTGAGTGATCATAACGAACTGCGTCTCGCTCGAATATCTCTTGATGTATTCGGCAAATCGCGCTACGTTGACCTCGTCAAGTGCCGCCTCGATCTCGTCGAGAATACAGAAGGGCGTGGGATTTACCTGAAGTATCGCAAAGAACAGCGCGATAGCTATAAACGACTGCTCACCACCCGAAAGCTGTACCATATTCTTGATGATTTTTCCGGGAGGTGCCGCCTTTATCTCAATACCGCTTTCAAGCACGTTGTCGGGGTCAGTCAGAGAAAGCTCTGCCGAGCCTCCGCCGAACAGCTCGCCGAATACGCGATTGAAGTTCTCGTTGATCTGATTGAATGAGTCAACGAATGCAGTCTCCATCTCGCCCTCAAGCTGACCTATAATGTTAAGCAGATCGTCACGAGCGGCTGAAAGGTCGCTTATCTGACCCGCCATATAATCGTATCTCGTCTTGAGCTCCTTGTATTTGTTTACAGCGTCAAGGTCAACGCTGCCTATCGCTCTGAGCTTGTTTCTGCATTCAGTCTGCTTTGCCGCCGCCTCGGATCTGGTGGTAGCGTCAAGCTCGGGGTATCCGAGCTCTATTGCCGCCGCGCGAGTAAGCTCGTGCTCGTCCCAAAGTCTGCTTGCCAGCTTATCCTGCTCTGCGCGAAGATTGAAAAGTCTGTTTTCAAGACGCGTATGCTCCTTGACTACTGTCTCCTTTTGCTGCATCCTCTCGCGTATTTTGGAGTTGATCTCATTGAGTCTGCGCTCAAATTCCGCGCTTCCCTCCTCGACCTTTGCTCTCTTTTGATTAAGCTCCGCCAGCGCCGCTACGCCCGCCTCAAAACGAGCGCGGTTGTCCTGCATAAGCTCTCTTATGGAGGCGATCTTAGCCTCAAGCTCGGCAATATAGCCGTTTTGATTTGCTATAAGCGCGCCGTAATTTTCCATACGGATGCGCGCCTCTTCTATCATTCTCTGCTCGGTCTCAATATCCTTACGAGCCTCGGTGATAGAAATAAATATCTGCGTCATTATGCGGTCGCACTCGTCCTTAGCGTCAAGATATGCGTTACGGCGAACGTCCATATCCGCTCTTGCCGCGCCTATCTCGGACACTCTCACTTCAAGCTCGGTCTTTCTGGAGAGCAGCTTTTCTCTGTCCTCCTCGAACTGCTCCGCCGCCTTTTTCTGCGCTTCACAGTCGTCGATAAGCTTTTGGATAAGCGTCTGATTTGCCTCAAGCTTTGCCGAGAGCTGTTCAAGTCTTGCAAGCTCGGAGTCTCTCATTACCTTGATAAGACTTATCTTCTGCTCGCAGGAATCCTTTTCATCCTCACGCGTCTCTATCTCGGAAGCAAGCGCTTTGAGCTCTTTTTCGATCTTAGAAATACGTGCGTCAAGCTCGGCACTCTGCTCCTCAAGACGCTTGATCTCACTCGCACGTCCGAGAATGTTGCCCTTATGCTTGACAGAACCGCCCGTAAACGAGCCGCCGACGTTTATCTGCTGACCGTCAAGCGTTACCGCCTTGACCTTGAATTTGAGTGCCTTTGCCATAGCGGTGGCGTTGTCGATAGTATCGAACACCAGAGTTCTGCCGAGAAGTCCCGAAAGTATCTCGGAGAACTTCCCCTCACTCTCGACCAGCTCGTCCGCAACGGCAATATAGCCTGCGTATCCCGATGCCTCGCGCATCTCGGGAGTCGCGCTCTGCCCTCTCATAGAGGTCAGCGGGAAGAACGTAGCGCGTCCTGCCTCTGCCTTTTTAAGCGCGAACATAGCCGCCTTTGCAACGCTCTCGTCCTCAACAACTATATGCTGAAGATTGGGGCCGAGTGCCGTCTCAATTGCGTTTATGTATCTGTCCTCAACCGATATGAGCTGAGAAAGCGGGCCGTATATCTTGCCGCAGGGTACACCGTGCTTGTCGGTGATAGCCTTCTCGGCATATTTTTTCATTACAAAGCGTACGCTTCCCGAATATCCCTCAAGCTGTTCTTCCATAGCCTTGAAGGTATCTATTCTCTGCTTTACGGACTCACGTGATAATTTGAGCGTAGAAAGCTGATCGTTGTTCTCGTGACGCTCTCCGTAAAGAGTGGCAAGCTCACCCGTGAGCTTATCCACCTCTGCCTTTGCCTCGGCAGTGGCGTTATCGTAATCAGACACCGTATTCTTGATAGCTCCGATATCCTTGTTCATCTTATCGGACTGCGCCTGATACTCCGCTATCTCACCAAGCATCGCCGCGTTCTTGTCACTCTCGGTATTCTTGGCGTTTTCAATAAAGGATATACGAGCACCAACGTCAGCAAGCTCGGCGTTTATTTCATGAACGTCCGAGAGTGCTCTGTCTATGTCAAAGCTCAGCTTGTTTGCCGCCTCGGTGTTATTGTTCTTTTGCTTTTGAACTTCTATGTATTCTGCCTCTTTGGAGACGAGCTGTGACTCGATCTCCTCTATTCTCGCAAGTCGTTCACGCTCACCGTCCTGCTCAGCAAGAATGGTTTTCTGCGTGGACTCACAAGTACCCTTGGCACCCGCTATAAGCTCAACCGTGTGATCGAGATTATTCTGTGCTACGCGATACTCGCTGTCAAGCGCGTGATTTGAGTCGGTCTGAGTGCGTATCTCGTCAAGAAGCTGCTCGGATTGCGCCTTGTTAGACTGAGACTTTTCAAAAAGTCTGTCGTTCTGTGCTTCAAGCGCGCTGATAGCGTCCTGCGCGTTTTGCAGATCAAACTCGGCGTGACTAAAAGCCTCCTCGCACTTTGCAACGTCAGCGCGGAGCTTTTCGGTGTCGTACAGCCAGAGCTGAACGTCCACCTGCTTCTTTACCTCAAGCAGCTCAAGCGCGCGCTTTGCCTTCTGCGCCTCTTTTTCAAGCGGGCCCACCTGCGCCTCTACCTCAAGAAATACGTCGTTTATACGAGTCATATTCTCCTCGGTATGCGCAAGCTTTCTCTCGGTCTCGCTCTTCTTATGACGGTACTTTGCAATACCCGAGGCGTCCTCAAAAATGCTTCTTCGCTCGTCACTCTTTTTAGATACTATCTCAGCGATCTTACCCTGACCGATAATTGAATATCCGTCACGGCCGACACCCGTATTCATAAAGAGCTCATAGATATCCTTAAGTCTGCAAGCGCGTCGGTTTATAAAATACTCACTCTCACCCGAACGGTAGTAGCGACGCGTTACCGTGACCTCGTCATAAGGACAGTCAAGTCTGCCGAACATATCGGAGTTATCAAAGGTGACGGAAACCTCCGCAAAGCCCATAGGCCTGCGGCTGTCAGCTCCGCCGAAGATAATATCCTCCATCTTCGTTCCGCGAATACTCTTTGAGGAGACCTCTCCAAGTACCCAACGCATCGCGTCTGATATATTGGATTTTCCGCTTCCGTTAGGGCCTACGATTACCGTAGCTCCGCCCTCAAACGTCAGCTTGGTTTTATCGGGAAAGGATTTGAAGCCCTGAAGCTCCAGTGATTTTAAATACACGGCGTATCTCCCTTCAGCTTACGTAATTTTGATATTTATATATTAATTACACTCTAATATTATATTATAACCTATAATTTGATTTTTTTCAAGCACTTTTACGCTCTTAAAACCATATTTTTGACAAATTCTTTGCTTATTTTTCTTTTTTTGCCCCACAGCCTTGGAAACACAGCCCTTTGCTACGTAAACGGTAAGCGTATTTCCGCTAAGATCAAGTCGATCTATCTCGCGGCAGATGCGATCAAAATACAGCTCTCCCATGGCAAGCTCACCGATCGCGCTGTGATTTGCGCCACCGTAGACCTTTTCAGCGTCGGCAAGATTTTCAGAAGCCTGAAGTCCTACGCGGATACACGGCACGTCTCTGTCCGCAAAAACGCAAAGCACCTCTTTGGTACGCATCACCGCGTCCTCATTTGAAAGCGGCACGTATTCCCCTCTCTCTGCCATCGCACAAAGCTCGGTGTCGTAAAACACAACGGTAGGATAAACCCTCGCGCCGTCAGCGCCTACCTCGGCGATCAGCTTTGCGGTCATTATCTCACTCTCCACACTTGAGCGCGGCAGACCTATCATCATCTGCCCTATAAGCTCGTAGCCCGCCTCTTTTACAGCGCGACAAGCGCGTAACGCACAAGCGGCATCGTGACCGCGTCCCGAGGCGACAAGCACCCCGTCGTCAAGGCTCTGAAGCCCCAGCTCAATAGTTTTTACCGAGAAATGCGAGAGATCTTCAAGCACTCTCTCCGTTATATAATCGGGACGCGTGGACATTCTGATGCCCACGGCTTTGCCCTCGTCAACGTACCTCTGCGCAACACCGAGCAGATAAAGCATCAGCTCCCTGTCGATGCCCGTAAACGAGCCACCGAAAAAGGCTATCTCGCACTCGTCCTGCTCGCCGACAGTTGAAAGCGCCTCGGCTATCTTTGAGTCGACCTCTGCCGCGTCAAAATCAAGCTGTCCCGATATCGAGCGCTGATTACAGAAAACGCAGGCGTTGGGACAGCCCACGTGCGGAATGAATATGGGAATATTTACACGTCTTTTTTTCACGTCAATACCGCCTTAAAAACAAATATATATAATTATAACATATAAATACAAATAAATCCACACCGTAAGCAAAATTTTTGCAAAAAATAAAATTTACTATTGACAAGCAAAAATCTTTGTGATATAATATATGCCGTTGACAATATGGTGGGTGTAGCTAAGTTGGTCATAGCGCCAGGTTGTGGCCCTGGAGGCCGTGGGTTCGAATCCCATCACTCACCCCAGAAAAAGAAAAAAACGGAGCAATAGCTCCGTTTTTTCTTTTTCAACGATGTTTGCCCTCACGGGCAAGAAATGTCGGCTTCGCCTTGTGATGTTCACTGCGTGAGTGATGTTTTGCCTTACGGCAAAGTGGGCAAACATCACATCACTTTGCTCTAAAATAGCAATACATCACTATGGCAAAGCCATAATATCACTGCGGCTTGCCGCAACATCACATATTCACTCTTCACTCTGCACTCTACACTCTGCACTCTGCACTCCATAAAAGCACAAAGCCATTCGCCTTAGGCTCCTTCTCATAAAGATGTTTACCGTAAGGGCGATCATTGATCGCCCGCAAACAACCGCAAAACAAAAAACGGGCGACCAATGGTCGCCCCTACAAACAAATTTCGGCAGAGAACTTGTTTCCTCTGCCGATTTGTGTTATAATGATGGTATCGTAGGGCGGGGGCTTGCTCCCGCCGTGACGAAAGGTTTACGCCAATGAGGCGGCGGGAGTAAACCCCCGCCCTACAAGAGGTATGGGCTTTGCCCTGTGCCTTTGTAATACAACGGCGAAACTGGCGCTGAACAGAACGATAAATAAAAATTTGACGAAGGATGAAGGATTTGTTATGTGGTGTCTATCAAACGATAATTCAAAAGCAGTTATCACAGCGGCTGAACAAATAAATAGCGCACATCGTGAATGCCATTTACGTTTGCCCGAAACCGCAGTGGTGTTTTTTATGAGCAAGGGAACAGACTACCTTGTTGGGCATTATGACACAGAGGAAATGGCAGAGCCTTTCCCCCGTTTCCTCAATCGCTGCCCTATCTGGAAAACGAAAGATTCTAACCTGTGTTTTCTGGATGGTGGCCGTGGTGCTCCGCAAGCTGTAGACACGGTTGAAACACTTGCCGCCTTGGGAGTAAAGAATATTATTGCGGTTGGAATGTGCGGAGCTTATGACGAGAATGTTCGTGTTGGAGAAATCATTGCTCCCCGAAAGGCTTTCGTAGAGGAAGGAACCTCCCTTCACTATTACGAATCTATCGAAGCTTCATATCCTAATGCTGATTTGCTGAATATGGCTACATCCTTATTTAGCATTGGCAATCATCCTATTGTGTCAACCGACGCTGTATATCGCCAGACATTTGGTAAAGAGCAGTTGTGGCGAGAAAAAGGTGCTGTTGGCGTAGATATGGAAACTTCTGCTGTTTTTAGCGTTGCTCAATATCTTGGACTAAATGCGGTTGCCTTATTGATGGTTTCCGATATACACCCCATAAAGCAAGATGCACCGAAATGGGAGTGGCACATGACGAGGGATATGAAGTATCATCTTGCAGAACAAGGAATCGCATTGGCAAAAAAACTCATGGAATATCGAGCCTAACGACTGTTAGGTCTTACCAAATTCCAATTTATCGAACCGAATAAAACAAACGCCGACAGATTTTCTGTCGGCGTTAATTATTTGTTTTCCGCGGAGCAATTATGCCTTTTTGGACCGTCGAAGACACCAGGAAAAATCAAACTTCCTTATGAGAGGCAGCCTTTTGCGAATGGCTTTTTTGCTTTTATTTCACCCTGACTCCGTCAAGGAACATATTATTTACCGTTCCCTTGCCCGAAGAAAATCCGTCGCCGTTAACGTCGTTGAACTCAATTATCTTGACTATTTTATCGACGTCGGTGATATGCTCGCCGTTGATGAAAATATCCTTCATTTCAAGCGTGTCGACGTATCCGCTGATGTACGGATCGAATACCTCGGTATTGGCGCCGTCTCTCATTCGTCTCCACGACATAGGGCCGATTGCCACGAGGAAGTTTCTCGGTGAGTCGCCCTCGGGCTTGATATAGCGTATATTTTCAAGAGATACGTAGCCGATGAGCGAGTTCATAAGGAACATACCAAAGTATCCCGTTTCCTCACAGTTATCAAGCGGATAACGCTCGCGGTTGGAGATGATCTCAACGTCCTCAAAGAAAAGATTGTCCGCAGAGCCTGCGCCCTCTCCCTCGGGCTTCTCACCCGGTACGTATGGGGGCGACTGAAAATACAGCTTATACTCGTAAATTCCGCTGAGTCTGTGGAAATACATATTCTCCAGCGAGCAATCCACAAGCGTTCCGTCGCGGTAACGAAAAATACCGGGTTGGAGACGCATAGCCTTTGCCTTACTATCGGGGGCGGAATGAATATCCTCGCAGAACACGTTTTTAGCCGGGCCGTAATTTATGGAAGATCTGAGCCAATCGTACATATTGAGCGCCACGAGATCGTCGCCTACGTGTCCGCGGAAATTGCGGATATAAAGATTTTCAGAGTTGCCGTTTATATGCAAGCCGTCAGCAAAGCAGCCGATAAAGAAGAAGTTCTCAAAAACTCCGTCCTTGATATCACCTACCTGCACACTGAATCCCATCGTGCTCACAAAGGTCACGTCGGTCATTGTAATGTGATCGATATTATTAAAGAGCATACAGCTCTGAACTCCGTAAAACGAGCTCTTATCGGCGTGGAATTTACGCTCTCCGCGTTTTGTGGAGCACTCCTCCCAGCTACCGCCGTGAATAGATATATTGACGTCACGGTCGCTCGTGTCGATAGGCGCGTACGTGCCGTCGTGAACGTGCTCATTCGTAAGCATAACGTAAGGATATTCGGGAACTAAACGCACGGTAGCACCCGTTGCCTCTATATGTGTATTAGACGGAATAAACACCGTTTTATCAAGCCAATACACCTCGTCAGACGCAGGGATGACCACTATCTCGTGCTCCTTAACCGCCGCTTGAAGCGCGTCCGTCCACACACGTCCGTGTTCACTCTCGCGCGTAAGATGCTTGTATTCATCAAGGCTTACTTTGTCCGAAAGCGCCGCTATCGCCGCCTCGTTTCTCGCTTTAGCCGCCAAGGTTTCTTCAATTATTCTCTGCTTTACAGCGTTCTTCTCTATGCTCATAATGATCTCCTGAAAATATTTTTCCCCCACATTGTAACACAACGCAGGGGATTTGTCAACCGAGGTGAGTGTATTAAAACGTTTTTTACTTTTTAATCCCCTCAAAAACAAACTGCTTGCAAGGGTATATGTAAGAAATATCGGGATAGCCCTGCAAGGAAATAAAATAAAACTCGTTACCGGGAACGGATATATTATCAAGCCCCTGAGTGCTGATATAGTAATCCTTACTCCAGGCATAATGCGTACTAATAGGTGGAACTCGCCATCGCAGACCCGAGTCAAAACAAAAATATTTGACGGTTTTAGTC
>JBGVPV010000055.1:0-8390 GCA_045127215.1 Eubacteriales bacterium
AACGCTCCTCCGCCGAGCATATTGTTCGTGACAGAGAAGATTATGAAACGCGCAGAAAATACATTTATGAGAATCCCAAGCGGTGGTATTACAAGCATTTGAATACCATAGAATAAGGGGTATGGGCTTTGCCCGAAGCCCGCGTTGCGAGCAACGCCGTAATACAAAGGCGAAACCGGCGATAAAAGGAAAGATAAACAATCACAGAAAGGTGTCACTGCTAATGAAGAAAAAACGAAAAAAAAGAAAAGTCAGTTCGCCTGTTAAAAAGGCATATAAAAATACATATGTAAAAAATGCGGGAGGAATTATTGCTTTAGCACTTCTTCATCGTTACGGATGGTGTGGCGTTATGCTTTTAATGGTATGTGTTTTTAATGACTATGGCATCCACATTTTAACTGGTGGTTTGTTAATACTCTCAGTTTGGACTTTTGTAGGATACAAATGTAAGTGGAAACATATTTTTTGTTCCTATCAAGATGCCAATCATTGCAAAATGACTCCGGGGGCGATTGATTGGGATTGGATAGAGAAACAAGACGCTTATGGTGTTCCGTTGATATGTTTAGTTATAGCACTAATGGGAATTGCAGGCATCATTTTTTTATAATCATTATTCCCAAACATAATTTGTTTCGTAATATTAAAATGCCCCGACAGATCTTTGAAAAATCTGCCGGGGTTAATTATTTGACTACTGCGGAGCAATTTTACGCGATATGATCAAACTAAATTATGATTTCTCCGATAAGAACATCACGAATTATTGGCTGTACTTTTTTATTTTTTATTTTGCAATTATCTTTTGCTTTTCAAGCACGAATTTTACAAATAAGATACCGATCACTGCGATAACGAATGAAATTGCGGAGAGCACTTGCTGTCCGTAAACGTGGATACCGAACAGGGTATTTCCGTTTTTCTGTATCGCTTCAAGGATCGCACTTCCTATCAGAGACGCTCCAAAGCCGCAAAGTCCGCTGATGCTTGCCTTGATGGCGGACGCTTCTACGAAATACTTGCGGTCAATGTAGCTGTACGGTATGTTAAGCAAATTCTGGCTGGTACCTGCGTTGGAAACGTCGAGCATAATGGTGAATATTATGACAAGCCACCAGGTTTTAGGCGCGGTAAAGATGTTGATAAGGAATGAGAGGGCGAATAGCGTGGTACCCAGCGTTATTCCTTTTGCGTAGGAATGTTTATCGGCGTATCTTGCAAAAGGCTTTGAGAATGCGGCGCGGAACAGCTGAGCCACGATGTGTATGGTCTCAACCACGGCTACGGTGATCGCAAGCTCCTTGAGCCTGTACGTGCTCATAAATCCGCTCGTCATATAAAGCGCGAAGCTGTGCAGAGAGTGAATGACAACGGTAGAGACGAAGCCCTTGTTTCGGAATAACTTTTTGATCACCTGCCAGAAGGGCTCGGAGTCGTTTTTGGATTTTGCCTCTCGCTTTTGATTTTTCATGATCATAAGGCAGGTAAAGTCGCATATACTCATAACGAGTATCATAATCGTTATGACGATAAATCCACCGTTGACGTTATTGTTTTCGATAAATTTGTCCAGAGTATATCCCATAGACAGACTTATCACGATACCCGAGAGCAGGGAAATGATCTCCTTGGTTGCGGCAAAGCTTGCGCGTTTTGCGGGATTTACGTAGGCGTTACCCCAGTTGAATATTACCGAGGTGACCAGATATCTGCAACAGAATCCCGCCATTATACAGCCTACTATCAGCACCGTCCGTATTCCTTGCGGAATGTCAAAGAAGGGGATCAGATACAATATCAGAAAAAACAGCTGTCCGATGAAGTGAACGGGAACGGCTACGCGCTTTACGTTGCGGATCTTTTGCACTATAAAGATGGAAAGCAGCTGAAAAAGATAAGCAAAGGATATCAGCGAGGATATTACACCGGTAGCGGCGTCGTCTACGTTCATTGACGTCAGTAGGGTAGCCAAAAACGTACCCGACGTCAACAGCGTGACAAAATATTCAAATGCGCATTCAAGGGTATATGCCCGTCGCGAGCGTGTGTACGCGGGGGTGTCAAATATCTGTTCCGTCACAGCAGTTACCTCTTTTTTTATTTGCGGCATTCATAAGCCGCGGATATTATAGCACAGTGTTTTACCGTTGTCAAGCGTTTTTGTAAAAATAAAAAAATCCTGTTATTCCCTTGGGAATAACAGGATTTTTGCTTTATCTTTCGCGTTTTGGGACGCTGAAAATTTAGTTTACATTGAAGTTGAGCTCATTGAGGATCTTGCCGTTTTCGGTGTAAACTGCAAGAACGCAGCCTGCGTAGTAGGTCTTGTTGTTCCAGTTACAAGGAGCGATCTCAAGTGTTACCTCCTGACCGTTGAACTCTTTAAGGAAGGAGTACTGTCCTGCACCTGAGCAGTAGAGGCTGTACTTGCTTACGCCGTCAGCGGTGAGCTGAAGATTGGTATAATAAGCGGTCTCATTGAATACTACGGTTGCTGTAACTACGTAAACCTCAGTGGAGTGATTTTCGTTTACGTTGAGGTTGTAAAGATCAAGCAGAGTTTTTCCTGTGATAAACTTATCGGTGGGATAGTCGTGGTTGCCGTAGTAGTTTGCAAGAAGGGTGCAGTTGCTGATCGCGATCTGACCTGCGTGAGTTTTTGCTGCATCCTTGAAGCAGTCTCTCTTACCTTGGAGAACTACCTCGTGTCCTATCTCGATAGAAGCAAATACGCTTGCCTCAACGGTAATTGCAACCATTCCGGTCTCGTCGAAGAGATAGAAGCCCGACTTGTTTACAACGGAAGGACCAACGATACCTCTGATGGTAACGGTCTCGCCTACTGCGCTGTTTATAGCCTCGGCGATAGTGATAGTCTCGAATTCCTCGTTTGCGGTTACGTTTACGGTAACGGTCTCGGAGTACTCAACACCGTTGAAAGAGCCCTTAACGGTTACGGCAGCGGTACCTGTTCTTCCGCAGTGGAGAACGGTCTTACCGTCGGCGGTAGTGAAGTATACTACGCTTTCGTTGTCGGATGTGTAGGTAAGAGTAGCGTTTTCAAATCCGAGAAGAGTAGAGGAGACAGAGGTAACGAGCTCAAGCTCGGGGTCTCCGGTGTAGTTGTTCTCGATAGCGGGTACGCCGTAGTACTTAACTGCGTGCTCTGCCGCCTTGTTTGTGTCAAATACAAAGCCGTTGTCCTCAACAAGAATGGGGAGGAAACGGTAGAAGCAATCGGACGACGTGGACTTTGCGTTGAGAGCCATCAGGTATACCGTGCAGATCTTGCCGTCGAACTCGTCAAGGTAAGAGAAGTCGGAGCCGTTGCACTGGGTATATACGTAAGAGCCGGTAACGCCGTCGAGGTCGTTGAAGTAGTAGTTGGTAAAGCCTGTTCCCTCAGCCTTGCGAACGAGGGCGTTTACCTTGAATATAGTGGTTGTGATGTCAATGTTTACGGGGTTGTCAAGTATTTCCTTGACGGTGGACTCGGTGATCCAGGATTTTTCGAAGTCGTGGTTGCCTTCGTCGTTTGAGAGAAGCTTTGCGTTCTCAAGCTGGTTACATCCGATGTAGCCGAACTTTTCCGCGCTGTTCTGCTCGGTTTCAAGTATCCAATACGTCTTTGCCGCAAGGATCTCGATCTTGTTGCCTACCTTTACGCGAGCCGCAAGCTCGGAGTCGTATACGTAGATAGACTGTGTTTCGTCAACCAAAATAACGCCGCTGGGAATACGTCCGTTGGCGAAGGTGATCTTTGCAACTACGCCGTCAACCTTGACAAGTGTACCCTTTGCGGCATTTCTTGCGTCAGCGATGGACATAGCTGTGTAGTCAGTTTCGTCAAAATTCTGATCTACCTTTTTGAACTCAATCAAATATGCGCTCTTGATCTCTTTAGTTCCATTGTAATTCTGGAGCTGGCAGTAGAGGAGTACCTCATCACCTGCATACGGTCTATCGGTCATGGCGCTGTAATTAACGGTTCCGTCAGCGTTATCGGTTCTGTAAATTCCGATCTCGCCTGTTTCGTCACAGATAGTCATAACGCCGAAGTTCGCATTGTCAATACTCTTGACTGTCGCGCGTATGTAATATCTTTCCTCGGTGATGTTGCCACTTTCACCGCAAAGCTCAAGAGCCTCGGCAATGGTGATGGTAGCGTAGGTGTTGTTTTCCTCGTTTTTGTTTTCTTCTTTGTTCTCGTCTTTGTTTTCCTCGTTCTTGTTGTTTTCATCGTTGATGTCGGTGTTGGGCTTTACGTCGTCGCCGTTGATCAGCTTATTGATCTGATCGATAGCGTCACACGATACCAAGAACGAAAGTGACATTACGAGTGAGAGAAGAAGTGCGAGAATTTTTTTTGAGTTCATTTCTTTGTCCCCCTTTTTATATAAAAAATTTTGGTTTACGTATGGAACGGATACTGCTCTCCGACGGATATCATCTGCGCGATCGCTTGCGCAGGGTCATCCGCGCGGAATATTGCCGAGCCGGCAACGATGACGTTAGCTCCGGCACTTGTTGCGTATTTCAGGTTATCGGGGGTGATGCCACCGTCGACCTGAATATCTATATCCACGCCGTTTTCTATGGCGTATGAGCGTATCTCTCTGACCTTGTCAAGCATCTCGGGGATCATTTTCTGACCGCCAAAGCCCGGCTCGACCGTCATAACGAGTACCATATCAAGTTTATCAAGTAAGGGGAATAGCACCGAGGCGGGCGTGGCGGGCTTTATAGATACCGCGGCGCGACAGCCGAGTGCTTTTATTTCTTTAATTACTGCGGCGGGATCGTCACAGCTCTCGTAGTGAATAGTAATAATGTCAGCTCCCGCATCGGCAAAATCCTTTATATATCTTTGCGGTTCGGTTATCATCAGATGCACGTCAAAGACTATATCGGAGCATTTGCGCAAGGACGAGATAAAAGGCATACCAAAGCTTATGTTAGGTACGAATACCCCATCCATAACGTCAATATGTACGTATTGTGCGCCTGCGCGCTCTATCTTGCGTATCTCATCGCCAAGTGACGAGAAATCCGCGGCAAGAATTGAAGGGGAAATTATTATCATTAGTGCCTCCGTGTAAAAAAATCAAGGGCTGTACCGCTATGGCAAGAGTGAAGCCATCAGCATATTCTATAAATGAGAATCGGGTACGGTCACTGCGAAAGAGAAGTCAGAAAAGACGGGGAAGTGAGTTGTGTTTTTGTTCGCGGTGCCGTACTTTTTTGCGTAACTTCAGTTTTCGTTTAATTTTTCTATCAGGCAGACTGCGTGAGCCGCAATGCCAAGCCCCTCACCCGAGAAGCCAAGTCCCTCCTCGGTGGTGGCTTTGACGCTGACCTCAGAGATGTCAAGGTCAAGGGATCTTGCGATGTTTGCCCTCATTTTGTTGATATGGGGGGCAAGCTTCGGCGCTTGCGCTATTACCGTAGAGTCTATATTTACTATTCGGTATCCTGCGCAGTAAATGTGAGTAGCTACCTTTTTGAGAAGATTGAGGCTGTCCGCCCCTTCGTATTTAGGGTCAGTATCGGGGAACAGCTTTCCTATGTCGCCAAGCGCCGCCGCGCCGAGAAGCGCGTCCGCGATGGCGTGTGAGAGGACGTCGGCATCAGAGTGCCCAAGTAGTCCTTTTTCGTGCGGAATGTCAACTCCGCCTATGATCAGCCGTCTGCCTTCGCAAAGACGGTGAACGTCATATCCGTGTCCTATACGCATATTATTCAACCTCGCATTCAAGAGAGGGCTCGTCTCTGCGAGCTCTGTCGCAAAGCACGCCCTCAGCCACCGCGAGATCCTCGCGGGTGGTTATTTTTATATTTTGCGCTCCGCATTCAACCAAGCGGATGGGGTGTCCTACGTTTTCGATGAGTGAGTTGTCGTCGGTTGCGGCAAAACCCTTCTTTAGCGCGGTATACGCCGCCGCGCGATAAAGCTTTGTACGAAATACCTGGGGAGTTTGCGCAAGCCATACGGTATCTCTGTCGGTAGTGGAGTCTATAAAGCCTTTTTTGTCGGCAATTTTCACGGTGTCGGTAGATCGGTGAGCCGCGGTTGCCGCCTTGTATTTGTACGCCGCGCGGCAGACCTTGGTTATATTCTCGGGGGTTATGAGGCATCTCGCGCCGTCGGCGATCGCCACGAACTTTGCTTTTTTGTCTATGGCTTCAAATCCGCGCAATACGGATTCCTGACGGGTCGAGCCGCCCTCGACTATTTGCGTTACCTTGGTAATACCGTACGCTCCGCACATATTCTGCCAAGTGGCAAGCTCCGAGGTCTTTGCGACTATAATAATTTCGTGTATACAGTCTGCCGCTTCAAACGCGCGCAGGGTGTGAATAAGCACGGGAGCGCCGCACAGCGTTGTCATTTGCTTTGTCACTTCACCGCCAAAACGCTCGGAAAGTCCCGCCGCGGCAATAACCGCAGAGGTAAAGTTTTTGGGGTGACTGGAACCACTTATCGCGCGCAAAATTCCGGCTATTTTCTTAACACACATATTTATCTCCGTTAATATGGTTTTTTACTTATTTTCGATATCTGCAAGCATTGCCACACGCACGACGTGATTTCCGCCGTTTGCGTAGGTAGCTCCGAGGAAGGCGTCAACAAGCTCGAGGGCAAGTCCGACTCCGACTACTCTTTCACCAAAGCAGAGAATATTCGCGTCGTTATGCTCACGTGTGAGTCGGGCAGAGAAGACGTCCGAGCAGCAAGCCGCGCGGATTCCGCGGTGCTTGTTTGCCGCGATGGACATGCCTATTCCCGTGCCGCAGATAAGTATGCCGAGCTCGCACTCGCCGCTCTGTATCTTTTCACAAGCGGCAGAGGCGTAAATGGGATAGTGACAGCTCTCGGTAGAGCTTGTACCAACGTCGATCACCTCGTGTCCGAGACGTTCGACGTGTTCCTTTACGGCATTTTTTATATTGTACCCTGCGTGATCGCAGCCGATAACTATTTTCATTACTTTTCTCCTTTTTGGGATTGCTTATCCATAAGCTCACGCTCAGCCTGCGAGGGACGCAGGTAGGTTACCTTAGCTCCCATATCGTCGGTGGCGTTTCCTGCAAGATATTCGCGCAGAGCTACTGACGCTACGGAATATCCCGATTGGTGCGTAAGCCTGTCAGGTGTGTCTGCGGTGGGAGTTTTTTCAAAGCCTGTCTTGGTGATGCCGTAGCCGTCACCGCAGAGCATTACTCGCTCGCCGTACTCCGCGAGCTTTTCGTCAAGCTCGGAGATCGCCAAAGCGCTGTCAGGCATAAGACGGGTAAGTGTTTTTCCGTTGGAACGGAAAAGTGCCGTGTATACCTGCGAGCGTCGCGCGTTCATAACGGGGCAGATAAGCCCTTCAAAGCCGGCGAGGTTTTCTGCAAGAGCTTCAAGCGTTGAAACGCAAACGCAGGGTTTGCCGCCTGCAAACGCAAGTCCTTTAAGCGTTGCCGCGCCGATTCTGACGCCCGTAAAAGAGCCCGGGCCCATCGATGCCGCAAAGATATCTACGTCCTTTGCGGTCATAGAGAACTGCGAGAGCAGACTCTCGATCATCGGAAGCAGCGTTTCGCTGTGAGTATTGCCGTTATTTAAGGTGTATTCCGCCAACAGCTTCTCACCCTCGCAAAGCGCGACGGAAGCAACCGTGGCAGAGCTGTCAAGTGCTAAAATCTTCATTTTAAAAATCTTCCTGTTTTATACGAGTGAGATCGCAATACTTCTGCTGTCGGTGTTTGACGCATCGTTTTTGGAGATCTCGACTCTTATATATTGCTCGGGCAGAGCGTATTCAATATTCTCGCTCCACTCGGTAAGACATACGCCGTGTCTGTCGGCGTAGTCGTAAAATCCAATGGAATAAAGCTCATCCTCGTCCTCTATTCGATACATATCAAAGTGAAAGACCGAAAGCGTCTGTCCACGGTACTCGTTGACTAGCGCAAAGGTGGGGGATTTTACACGCGCCCCGGGTGCGATAGCCGAGGTAAATCCGCGCACAAATGCGGTTTTGCCGACTCCGAGGTCGCCGAAAAGCGCTACAAAACGCGGAAGCGCGGCGTTGGCGAGTATCTCCTCGGCAAGCTCAGCTCCAATTTTTTCAGTACCGTCAGGCGAGAGAGTTATATAGGTCTCGTTAAGGTTCATATCAGAAAAGTCCTGTAATATTTCCGTTGTTGTCAACGTCGATAGACACAGCGGCAGGTTTTTTGGAAGTCCGGGCATGGTCATAATAGCACCCGTGAGCACGACTATAAATTCAGCGCCTGCCGAGAGCTTGATCTCGCGTACGGTCATAGTAAAGCCCGAGGGGCGACCGAGAAGCGTTGCGTCATCGGAAAGCGAATACTGCGTTTTTGCCACGCAGATGGGG
>JBGVPV010000056.1:0-4227 GCA_045127215.1 Eubacteriales bacterium
AGTTGTTTGTTGTGGTGACTACATTTTACACCTTGGTGAGAATATTGTCTATACTTTTTTGAGGTGTTGCACTTATTATTGTAATCTGCCCTCCCTTGTGTAAAGGGAGCTGGCGCGAAGCGACTGAGGGATTGTTTTTTGCAAAATGTTACATTATGCCCATGCGGGCGACCAATGGTCGCCCCTACAACATATAACATCATTCACCCGTAAGGGTTGGCGCCCACTACACCCCAAAGAACATCTCCCCTCGCAATTTCCAACCTCCATTTTCACCTTCCGCACACCTCTGCTTCACCCGTTTTTCATTTCCAAAAAATATGATTTTTTATTTTGAATAATTTTCCCTTTTTACTATTGACATTTACATACTAAAGTGCTATAATTTCAAAGTATTTAAAAAGGCATATATTTTTAAAGAAAATTTTAATTATTTTAATCAAAGATTGGAGATACATCATGCAGATCATTTTAAGTCTGTCGATCGCGCTTTTTGCAGGTCTTATGCTCTCCCGCGTTGCAAAGTTGGTCCAGCTCCCTGCTGTTACGGCTTATCTCGTAGCGGGAATCCTTGTAGGCCCCTACTGCCTCGGAGCGCTCGGCATTGAAGGTATTGGCTTTATCAGCCACGAAAACGTAAAATCATTTTCACTTATCAGCGACATAGCACTCGGCTTTATTGCCTTTTCCATCGGTAACGAATTCCGCCTCTCCCAGCTCAAAAAGACGGGCAAGCAGGCTACCATTATCGGTATCTTCCAGGCGGTGTTCACCACCCTTTTGGTTGACGCCATACTTATCGGCATTCACTTTATGATGCCCGACAAGCTCCCCCTGCCTGCCGCTATTATTCTCGGTGCGGTTGCTTCCGCAACGGCTCCCGCGGCGACACTTATGGTCGTTCGTCAGTACAAGGCAAAGGGCCCGCTTACCGACATTCTTCTTCCCATAGTTGCGCTTGACGATGCTGTGGGACTTATGCTCTTCGCGGCATCCTTTGGAGTTGCAAAGGCTTTCCTCTCGGGTAAAGTCAGCGTTTTGTCGGTACTCGTAGAGCCTATTCTTGAGATCGTACTCTCACTCCTTCTCGGACTTGTAATGGGCGTTATCTTTACATTTATCGAGCAGTTCTTCCATTCACGCTCCAAGAGACTTTCCATGTCCGTCACATTCGTATTTCTCACGGTTGCGCTGTCTATGCTCAAATTCAATATTGGCGTCGTACATATCTCCTTCTCCTCACTTCTCGTTTGCATGATGCTCGGAACGGTATTCTGCAATCAGTGCGACGTTTCCGAGGAGCTTATGAGCAGAGTTGAGCGCTGGACTGCGCCCCTCTACGTACTTTTCTTCGTCATCAGCGGAGCTGAGCTTGAGCTTAGCGTATTCACCGACATAGCTATCGTTGCTATCGGTGTCATCTATATCATTGCGCGTTCACTCGGTAAATACTTCGGCGCATTCACCAGCGCAAAGGCAGTTCACTGCGACAAGCAAATCGTAAAATATCTCGGCATCACACTTCTGCCACAGGCAGGTGTGGCACTTGGAATGGCTATCAAGGCGCGCGCACTTGGAGCAGAGGGTCTGATAGTTGCTAACATCACCCTCTTTGCCGTACTTGTCTACGAGCTTGTTGGCCCGCTTCTCACCAAGATTTCTCTCCAGAAGGCAGGCGAAATCGATACCGATTATCAGACGAGTGCGCGTGGCAAGCATATCGTTGAGCACGATAAGCACGAACACGAAAATCACCTTCACGAAAAGCATAAAAAAGCATGAAAATTTCAAGATTCGTAAGCGAAAAATTTCCCTCTCTCAAGGGGAAAACAGTAGCTATAAGCGGAGCGACCGGCGGCATAGGCAATCACCTTTGCCGCCATCTCGCTCTATTAGGCGCATCCCTTATTTTGATGGACAGAAACCGCAAGAAATCAAGGCTTCTCGGCAAACGCCTCAGAGAAGAATTCCCCGGCATCTCCATCTCCTATATCAAGCTTGATCTTGAGCGAATGGACACCGTCAAAAGAGCCGCAGATCAGCTTCTTATGGACACGCCTGACTTCATCATCTTCAACGCGGGAGCTTATCACATTCCGCGGCACGTATGCTCCACAGGCTACGAAAACGTCTTTCAGATAAACTTCATCGCCCCCTATTTTCTCGCGCGGACGCTGTTGCCCGCCATACAGAAAAAGGACGGAAAAATCGTAGTGGTCAGCAGTATCGCGCACGATTATTCCACTATTGACGAGAACGATATTGACTTCAGAACACGTGAAAAATCAAGCCTGGTTTACGGAAACGCAAAGCGTTTTCTGACCTACGCGCTGGTCGGTCACGACAACGTCAACATCACCCATCCCGGCATCACGCTCACCAACATAACCGCGCACTACCCCAAGCTTATTTTCGCGCTCATCAAGCATCCCATGAAGGTGATATTTATGAGTCCCGAAAAGGCAAGTCTTTCTATTCTGACAGGACTTTTCAGCACGACGACCTCGAAAAACGAGAGCTGGATAGGCCCTCGTCTTGGCGGAATATGGGGAATGCCGTGCAGGCGTCCTCTCTACACCGCATCGCAAGAGGAAAAGGACAAGATCCGCGCCATAGCGGACGATATTTTTAACAACCTTTCTGAGAACGGAGAAGTAAAATGAATTTTGACAAGCTCACAAATTATTTAAACGACGAGATCTACGCTACAAAGCGCATTCCCGGCTGTGACGTCATAGCCACGAAGGGCTATGACGTAGTATATCGCGGACAGTTTGGCTATGCCGATCTTGAAAACAACGTCCCCGTAAGCACCGACTCGCAATACTATCTCTACTCCTGCACTAAGCCCGTAACGGTCACAGGCGCTATGCGTCTTGTTGAAGCGGGAAAGATAGACCTGAGTGCCCCCGCGGCGTACTACCTTCCCGAGCTGAAAGAAGTTTTTCTTGAGACAAACGGCGTAAGACGCGCCCCCGAAAACACGATTACAGTAAAAAATCTCTTTACCATGACGGCAGGCTTTAACTACAACTTAAACAAAGCTCCCGTAAAACAGCTTCTTGAGAACAACAAGGACAGCATAAGCGTCAGAGATTTCGTAGGCGCCGCTGTACAGTCGCCGCTTGATTTCGAGCCCGGGGCACGTTTTCAGTACAGCATTTGCCACGATATCCTTGCAGGCGTGGTTGAGGCTGTTTCCGATATGCCGTTTGGCGAATATCAGAAAAAATACATTCTCGATCCTCTCGGAATGGAAAAGACGGGATTTTTGAGCACTCTTAACGCTCCCCCTGTCACTCCCCCGCTTTACGCGGTCAACACCAAGACGCTTGAGTCCGATCTTCTCGCGCACCCCTACCGCCACGGACTTCACGACAAATTCCAGAGCGGCGGCGCGGGTCTTGTTTCCACGGTTGAGGACTATTCAAAATTCTCCTCCGCCATGGCGTGCGGCGGTGTTTCAAAGGACGGATACCGCATTCTGAAGCCCGAAACGATCAACCTTCTCAAAAGCGAACAGCTTAAGAATTTCGCGCTCAATTCCACCTTCTCCTGCGCGGCAGGCGCAGGCTACGGCTACGGTCTCGGAGTTCGCACCCTGATCGAACGCTCCGAAGGACAGCGCGTACCGTTAGGCGAGTTCGGTTGGGACGGCGCGGCAGGCTCGTACGTGCTTATGGATACTGATAACAATATCTCTATCTTCTTTGCAACACACCTTTGCCAGTGGCCCTCCAAGATCGCAGGCATGCACGCAAGAATCCGCGACCTCGTTTACGAATGTATGGATATTTAACTTAGGGCTTTGCCCTAAGAACCCACTTACTTTTTTTCGAGAAAAAAGTAAGCAAAAAAAGCTTCCTGAAAAGAGTAATTAAAATATTATTGGTGGAGTGCCTGTATTCTTTATGGGTACTCCACTTACTTTTTTCGAGAAAAAAGTAAGCAAAAAAGCTTCCTGAAAATAAGGATTAAAATATTATTGATGGAGTGCCCGTATCGAATTCGGGTACTCCACCATTTTTGTTGTCTCTTTTAAAATTGTAGGGACAGGCGTCCCCGACTGTCCGTTTTTTTTTGCAAATGTTACTTTATGACAAAAGACTACTCATCCACCACTTCGTGGTCCCCCTTCCCTGACAAGGGAAGGCTTAATGTGTTCCGTCTTGTCGTTCTATGCATTTTTATTTGTTTGCACACGATTGTTAATAAATTACTCGAAGC
>JBGVPV010000057.1:0-22828 GCA_045127215.1 Eubacteriales bacterium
CGTTCTGATAGTGTAAAATGTGTGTAGGACAATATTCTTGCCTCCTTAGCAAAATGTTTGTGTGGTAACTACATTTTACACCTTGGTGGGAATATTGTCTATACTTTTTTCGGGTGTTGCACTTGATATTATAACATGCCGACCACGAAGTGGTGGATGAGTAGTCCTAGCACGATAGAGTCGTGTGAGGGTGGCGGTAAAATACCCTCTCCGTCGGCTAACGCCGCCACCTCTCCCCGAGGGCGAGGCGGCATCGTTTTCCTTTATTCATCCGTAGGGGCGATTCTAACTCCGCTTACGCTACGCAGCAAGTTTGCCTAGAATGCTCCCCTACAACGTACGGCATAATATATTTGTAGAGACCGACTCCGACTGTCCGTTTGAATGCAAATGTCACTTTATAACGAAAAAATCACCGTATTTTTGGAGACACGGTGATTTTTTATTAACTACTATTTTATTTTTGCACACCTCGGCTATTTGCATAAGCAGATTTCGAGTTGCTTTTTTCTCTCTCATCCTTTTTATTACTTCTTCCGCCAAAGCTGGCAATTATTTCGTCAAGCTCATCAAACTCGTCGAGCTCTACGTTTTCCCTCTCGGATTCTTTTTTCGTATTTTTTTCATTCTGTATTACTTGCGCGTTTTTCAGATGCTCCTCAAGCTGCTCCTTATTTGAGGTGGGAATGTTTTTCTTATCAAGCGCAAGTCTTGCGTCAAGGTCTGCCTCGGTCGAACCCGTAAGAGTTGTAATAATACCCGTGAGCGCTCTGAGTGCGTCACGCTCTGCTACGTACTGCGAGTGATTGAATATCCACTGAAAAAACGAACGCTTCTCAAATCTCTCCTTGATCGCTCTGTAAGCCGGCATAAACATACCGAATGCCGCCTCCTTGTCAGTTCCCGTAGAGCTCTTTATTTTGGCAAGCTTATTTGCTACGTTTTTCTTTCCGCGGCCGACGTCCATGGCGTTCTTCCACCACTCATTCTTCTTGTCCTCGGTAACTCCGAAGGTAAAATCCGCGAAAAAGAGATCGTTCATATCGTCATCTATATCGCGTGTTAGCTTATAGGAATAATTATCGCTGCTCGTAGTAGTAAGCGTACGGAAAACCCATTCCTTAAGATATCCCGTAAAACGATCGTACTTATCGTTTGTTGTTATATTATAATTTGAGGGGATAGCAAATGCCGACATATTGGCAACGGCATTTTCCCAGCTCTCGAGTCTCTGACGTCTCTCGTCAGTAAGCTTTGGGATAGGCATAATATATCTCCTGATTCTGATTTTGGTAAAACACTTAAATTAAACGTGAGTTTTCTCGCGCGACGCGGTCTTTACCTGCTCGATCTTCTCCGCGTTCTTAACAGGTGCGTCGCTTACCGCCTCACGAATACTCATCTTTTCCTTCTCCGCCGAGGTGCGCGATCCCCCAAGCCTTGCCTTTTCAACAAAGTCTGCAACGGCGCTTTTCGTCTTTGCGATATCGTCACCCTTGAGGCATGCCCTCATCTCTTCAAGCTTTGCGGCGGCGCCGTTTTCACCGGCAACGCTTCCGCCCTCAAATCTTGCGATGGAGTTCATATAATTTTCAAACTCCTTTATGGCTCTGCGCTCCGCAAAATGCTTACGGAAGCCGATTATCTTCCAAATCAACGGTCGGCTCTCGTTTGCTTTTTTAAGCACGTCGGTGTAGCAGCGAACGGTTGACATAACCTGCATACGATCCTCGCGAGGTATCATGCTGTACATACCGTTTACGGTCTCTGCGTACTTTTTCATGTCGTCAATAAAAAGCTCGCCCGCGGCGTATCTCTGCGCCGCATATTCAACCTTATCGTTGGGAACTGATGCGATCGCCTGCGCGGCGCATTCAAGAGGCTGGGTATGCTCGGTCCAGCCACCGTTGGCAGCAGGATAAGGCAGTCCCTCGTTTTTGCACACCTTACGGTATCCTACCATCACCTTTTCAAAATCGCTGAAAAACTTAGCGGGATTTACCTTTTGATTATCGATAATTCCGTCGATGCAGTTGCCGAAAACCTTAGCGTACTGCTGTGCAAAGGTAGTTCTGTAAAGCTCGTTGAGCGCCTTGTCAGACCCAAAGCTGATAGACCCACTCGCTCTGATATCAAAGACGTCAAGACTACAGCTCAGTCCGTATTTTTTATTAAATTCATCAACTGCATTCTTGCAAGACTCAAATCTGTCTGCCATTTTGCACACTCCGTTTCGTTTTATGCTTTGTGAGGTTATTATATCATTATCTGCGTTACAAAGGTGTTACAAAAAATATTGTTTTCAGAGTTTTTCGGAATTAAGTATTTCAAAGCGTCCCCTGCCCTCAACGGTGATTTTTCCGCGCTGATCTATCATCCATCTCGCAAGATCACTGAAAGCCGAGACCGACGCCAGTGACGCCCTGCCCTCAGGTACGGCAGATCCAAAATATTTCCCGAATTTATTAAGACAATTTTTCGTCATACCCACGCTGTAAGTACGCTCGTCGCACAGCTCCTCGCCGCCGACTCCGATATATTCAACACGCACACCGCGCTCCCGATAATTCTCAGCGTCTACCACGAGTCTGAATCCCCTACTGTACTGAAACGTTCCGCTCATCAAAGAACCGTCGGGCTTGAGAGAAAACAGGTATTCAAACGCCTGACGTATCTCCTCACCCGTCAAGCGCACCCTGACGAAATTATCATCGTAGGGATACAGCTTTCGCAGAAGATCAAGAGTTACCTTGGGGCCAAAGGATTTGAGCCTGATGCTGCCCGACTGCAATATCACAAAATCGGGCTTGTAAATATCCAGAAAAGCGTCTGCAATAAGGTCGCCGAGATCGGTCTCCTCAAGGCGACTTCCATGCTCGTATTTCTGCGCAAGCTCACACAGAGGAGCGTCCTCCTTGATGGAATTTCTATCAAACAGCACGTTGTCAACGTAGCTGTCCGCCTCGTTGTCAAACTCACACAAAAGGTCGTTCAGCTCGACAAGCTCCCACCTGCGTCCAACGATCTCGCCGCTATCTGTGTCAAGCTCGAGATCAAGTCTGCCGATATGCGTCATTCCGTAATTCGACTGCGCAATGATGATGCCGTTAACAAGCTCCTCACTCTGCATCCGTATGTGTGAATGTCCGCCGAGAATTACGTCAACGTCAATATCCTCGGGCATACCCTCTGCCAGAAGTCTGTCGCCCTCAATACCGTAATGTGACATTACTACCGTCAGATCTATATCTTCACCCTCGTGCTTGCGTATCTCATCGCGTATCGCCTCGTAGGTATCCTTGTAGCCAAGCATTGTCCTGCAAAATTCATCTGCCATAATACCGCCGGTAAATTTTTCGGGAATAACGCCGATGGCAAGTACCCTGAGTCCTCCAACGTCAAAGACGCGGCTTGCATCAAAAAGCGGCTTGTCAAGCGTGCGAACTATAAGATTTGCGCACAGCACGGGAGTTCTTATGCACTCCTTGAAAATAAGGAGATGCTCAAGCCCGTACTCAAGCTCGTGGTTACCAAGGGATAACGCATCGGACATCAGGAGATTCAACAGCTTGACAGTGTTTATACCCTTACTACCGGGGTCTTGTATATTATCCTGTAAAATATCACCGCACACTGCGCAAAAAACTGCGTCCTCTTCAGCGCGAACCTTCTTTACGTAGCTTGAAAGCAATGAAATTCCACCCGAAAGGGTGTAGTCGTCCTTTATGGTAAAGCTTATCTGACCGTGGAAATCGTTTGCGTGTAATATAGTTAATTTTTTATTATTGCTCATACCGCACCCTCCTGTATTTTTGAGATCAGATTTTGGATTTTTTAAAATGAATTTTAACAAAACCATTATATCAAATACGGCGTTACAAAGGTGTTACAAAAAAAGACTGCCTCAAAAATAAATTTGAGACAGTCTTTTGTTTTTTTGTTTTTCGGGATTTTTCGGTCTTGCCAAATATGACATCCCGGAGATCACAGCATAGCGCAGGTTTCCTCAGCCCAGCTGTATTGCATCATGTATTCTCCGTAAAACTCGGGCTTTCCGGTTTCAAGATACGTAAGATAATCGCACTGTATAAGACTTGTATCCACGCGATAGCAAGGCGTTTCGTGTCGGAGAACGCTCTCAGCACCAACCGCTCTGAGCGTGTTTTTGAGATCCATCACAAGCTGACGCAGATACGCCGCGTTCTTGGTATCGTCCATATCGTCGGGAAACAGCACGGCGCAGATCTGCTTTGCCGTCATTCCCGCACCCTTTCTATCCACAAGAAAAGCAAACAGCTCTTTGGTCTTGAGGCGCTTGAACATAAGCTTTTCCTGCTTTACGTAAACCTCAAAGTTACCAAAGCATTTTACCGTAAGCAGCTTTTCCTTTTGGCGTACACCCTTTATGTTATCTATCTCTGCCTGAACGTCCTCTGCGGATATCGGCTTCATAAGATAACCCGAGGCGTGAAGCTTGAACGCGGGAATAGCGTATTCCTCGTATCCTGTACAGAACACTATCTTACAGTCGGGGCGCAGGCCAAGTATCCTCTCGGCAAGGGCGAGTCCGCCCATTCCGCGCATATTTATATCAAGAAACGCAATATCTACGGAATTTTCCGCAACGAATTCAAGCGCCGCGTCACAGTCTGAAAACTTTGTAACCTCACGGATATCCTCCGATGCGCTGATTGCTTTGACAAGTGCGCCAAGCATCAAAGCTTCGTCATCAACAGCTATTGCGATCATTTCTTTGCCTCCTTTGGAATTCTTATAAGCACCTTGGTGCCAACGCCCTCTTGACTCTCTATCTCAAGCACGCCGCCAACCATCGCTCTGAGTCTTTCTCGGATATTTCTGAGTCCTACGTGCTTTCTTTCATCAAGCAACTGAGTCGTATCAAATCCCACGCCGTCGTCAATTACCGAAACGCAATATTCCGTATCGGTGTCATAAGATACAACGCGTATGGTTCCGCCCTTTTGCAATCTCATAAGTCCGTGCTTTATGGCGTTTTCAACGATTGGCTGTATGGTAAGCGCAGGTATATAAAAGTCGTCGGTGTTCATCTCAAACGAGAAGGTCATATCAGGGAAACGCACGTTTTCAATACTTACGTAGTGATGCACGTGATCCATCTCCTGAGACATAAGGATAGGCTTGGGATTATCAAGCTCGCCAAAATTACCTCTGAGATACTTGGCAAAGTCGTGTACAAGCTCACCTGCCTTCTGAGGATCAAGCTCGCAAAGCTGCTCGATACTGCCAAGAGTGTTGTAAATAAAGTGAGGTCGGATCTGACTCATCATAGTGGAGATCCTACTCTCGGTAAGCTGAGCGTCAAGTGCTATTTTTTCCATCTCAAGCTGTTTTGCCTTTGCCGCCGCATTGATATTCTGAGGTATGAGCTTAAGCACCATTATCACGGCTATTATAAACAGTACGGTAAACGCATACTGAGAAATAATGCCGCCGTTCCAGCTTCCAAAATAATTTCCGAAAACGTCAACTCCAAACGCTATCAGCGGCAAGAACGACGCGAGGTAGCCAAGCTTTGCCTTGACGCTTGCTCCAAAGAACTCCTTTATAAGGCAAATAATTATTACGAGGTTTACAAATAACTGTACACCTATCCACCAGATCCACGTATCGTAGAACAAAACCTCCGAGACGATGGGAATGAGGAAAAATACGGCGTCGGCAAGTCCAAGTGCGCTGACAGCTATTCCCGCTACCTTCTTTGTCTTCTTGAGCGTGCTGACGATGAACATAAGAACGAACATCATATATAACATCATCGAAAGTCCCAGGAGCGAGGTGTTCGTGACGACGGACTCATTCCAGAATGATATTCCATCTGCGCTGTATGCAAAATAAACTCCCGCAAATAAAACGAGAAGTCCGAGCAACCAGATAAGCTTGCTGTTTTTGATATGGATCAAGGTTGAGAACAGCGCAGTTCCCAAGAACATAAGCGATACGAGCATAAAAGCGATTCCCATATCTCTTTGCGCGTCACCGTTCTCAAGAATGTCCTTTCCGAATTCAACACCCGTCCACAGTCTGAGTCCGTCAAGCATCTCGTCAATGGCGTTTTCATTTCCATAGGCGTGCGGATTGTGAATAAGTATCTCAATGACCGTATCACTCGTGCTTGTCAGCATATACGCGCCCCATATCTGACCGCAGGCGGAGTCTCCGTATATAGGATTTTCCACGTCCATAACACAGGGCTCGTTTTCCCCCTCGTAAAACGTAAGATTGATATGGTCCATATAAAACGCGATCGGTATCTCATCGCGGAAAACTCCAACGTACTCACCGTTTGGCGTAAGCGAATAGAAGTTACCTCTGAGCGTAACGTCACCCTTGGTAGATGAGATATGCTCGCCCTCTACTATCGGATGCCATTCTCCGTCTCCGATACGGTATTCACCGTCAAAATACACCTGTCCGACAAGGGCAGGCATTGACTGTGCGCTGTGGGTATTGTTAAACCACAAAAGTGCCGCGGCGAGCGCGACTAACAACAAGACCCCTGCGACCTGCAAGTGAGTTTTATTTATCTTTTTTAATTTGCTTTTCAAACCGTGCATTTTATTTCCCCCAAAAATCGACTAAAAACACCATATTAAAATTTATTATATCACAATTCCAAAAATCTTTCAATACCCTCACCCATCAATTTTTTTATTTTAATTTATCACTTCCCCGATTGACATTTTGCAAAAAAAGTGATATAATATTCTCAGAGTTTGATAAATTTATAACAAACTGATATATTTAAACAAAAAAGGAGATAAAAACATGGCAAGATTCGTACTCAACGAAACATCCTACCACGGCAAAGGCGTTATCGCCGAGATCGCGACCGAGATAAAGGCGCGCGGCTTTAAAAAGGCTTTTGTCTGCTCTGACCCCGATCTTATAAAATTCGGCATTACAAAAAAGGTGACCGACATTCTTGACGGCGCAGGTATCGCTTACGGTATCTTCTCCGATATCAAGCCCAATCCCACGATAGAAAACGTACAGAATGGCGTTGAAGCCTTCAAGGCAAGCGGCGCTGACTGCATCGTAGCTATCGGCGGCGGTTCTTCCATGGACACCGCAAAGGCTATCGGTATCATTATTGAAAACCCCGAGTTCGCTGACGTCCGTTCGCTTGAGGGCGTTGCTCCCACAAAGAACAAGTGCACACCCATTATCGCAGTTCCTACCACCGCAGGAACCGCCGCTGAGGTTACTATCAACTACGTAATCACCGACGCGCAGAACAACAGAAAGATGGTCTGCGTTGACGTTCACGATATTCCCGTAGTAGCAGTAGTTGACCCCGATATGATGGCTTCCATGCCCGCAGGTCTTACCGCAGCAACCGGTATGGACGCGCTCACACACGCAATTGAGGGATATATCACCGCAGGCGCATGGGAAATGAGTGACATGTTCCACATCAAAGCTATTGAAATTATCGCAAGAAGCCTCCGCGGAGCAGTTGCAAACACTCCCGAGGGACGCGAGGGCATGGCTCTCGGTCAGTATATCGCAGGTATGGGCTTCTCTAACGTAGGTCTCGGCATCGTTCACTCTATGGCTCACCCCCTCGGCGCGCTTTACGATACCCCCCACGGAGTTGCAAACGCTATCATTCTTCCCACGGTTATGGAATACAACGCTCCCGCAACGGGTGAGAAGTACAGAGAGATCGCCGAGGCTATGGGCGTTTGCGGCGTTGACGCTATGACTATCGACGAGGCAAGAGCGGCGGCTATCGCTGCTGTAAAGCAGCTCTCCGTTGACGTTGGTATCCCCACCGACCTCAAGGAAATAGTAAAGCCTGAGGACGTTGACTTCCTCGCGCAGTCCGCGTTTGACGACGCTTGCCGTCCCGGTAACCCCAGAGCAACAAGCGTTGAGGAGATCAAGGAACTCTACCTCAAGCTTATGTAATTAAAACGATCAATTTAATTTGATATAATTTCAGCAAGGATAAAGACGTAAGCCATTTATCCTTGCTTTTTTTAAAAACTGTTAGTTCGACGTATTTCTCCAAAAAAATGTAATAAAGCGATTTACTTTTTTAAAAAAGCGTGGTATAATGAATAGTTGGTAAAACTATTGGTACAATTTACACTGATCAAACTTCGGGAGATAATTATGAAAAAGCTTAGCGCGCATCATATAACAAATTTCTTAATTCCCTGCCTGTTTTTCTCGGTTGCGGCAGGATTTTTATCCGCCGTTATCACGACACTTTTCAAAATGGCGGCAGAACAGGTAATACACCTTTCAGGCTCCGTTCGCGCTACGGTGTACGCCGACGCTAAATTACTCGTGCTTCTCGTGCTCGGTTGCGCGGCAATAGGATTTGTGGCAAGTGTCATACTTACCTACTCACGCACCTGCCGTGGCGGCGGTATTCCTACGTCGGTAGCGGCCATCAAGGGAATGATAAGCTTCAAGTGGCTTGCAAGCATCTTGCTGCTTCCCATTTCCGCGCTACTCACTTTCCTGTGCGGTCTGCCTCTCGGCACAGAAGGCCCTTGCGTACAGATAGGAACTGCCGTGGGTGACGGTATAGTTTCCTCTGTTGCGGGAAAAAGTAAACATCGAGGCTGGCGCAGATACATTATGACGGGCGGCGCATCCGCGGGCTTTTCCGTGGCGACGGGCGCACCTATCACCGCGGTGATATTCTCTATTGAGGAAATACAGAAACGTCTTTCACCCATTTTGCTAATAGTTGCGTCGATCTCTGTAACCACCGCTCAGCTTACCGCGAACTTTCTCGAATCACTCGGAATGGGCACGACTCGCCTTTTTCACCTTGACGTGATGCCAAAGATGTCTCACGGAACTTTGTTTGCACCTATCATCATAGGACTTGTGTGCGGACTTTGCGCAATTCTCTTTACCCGACTTTATCACACGGTTGAGGATCTTATGCACAAGGTACTGAAGAAGGTATCCATAAAAGTTATCTTCCCCATACTTTTCGCATCTATCGCGATCGTTGGATTTTTCCTCTCTGACGCGCTCGGCACGGGTCACTCGCTCGTGGATACGCTGTTTGAGACCCGTATCACTTGGTACATTATAATATTACTGCTACTCGTAAGAGTAATTTTCATGTCAGTCTCCAACTCCTCGGGAGTTACGGGCGGAGTATTTTTGCCCACCCTCGCCTTTGGAGCTATGGTCGGCTCGCTTTGCGGCGAGGCTATGATAGCTCTCGGCTGGATAGGAGCTGAGCACTATACTCTTACGGTGGTCCTCGGCATTACCGCGTTCCTCGGCTCAGTCTCCCGTATTCCCGTAACGGCATGCGTGTTCGCTATTGAGGCAATGGGCGGTATTGAAAATATTATCCCCATAATTGTCGTTTCCAGCATTGCGCTCCTCACGGTTGAGATCTCCGGACTTGACGACTTTACCGATACCCTTATCGAAGCAAAGCTCAAATCCATCACCAAGGGTAAAAAGCGCGCCGTCGTTGAAGTTCCGCTAAAGGTTGGCGCTGACGCCTTCGTAATAGGCAAGGAGGTCAAGGATATTCTCTGGCCGCACTCCTGCTTAGTTATTTCCTTCGAGCATTCCAATCTCGTACGAGGCACGTCACAGATACTTGAGGGCGACGTGGTGACTATGTACTACGAGACATACGACCCCAAGAGTACGGCTGACGAGCTTGAAATTCTGGTTGGAAAACAGGATGAAGAAACACGCCGCATTATGAATCCGAGCTGACACTCGAGCATACGTTAACCGCATAAAAATATTAATTGTAGATTTTTTAACATTTTTTTCAAATACCTATTGACAAATCGACAAAAACAATATATAATGAATTAGTTTGACAAAAAAATAAAAAATAAAAAAGAAATGGAGAAAAATTATGAAGAAAATCCTTCCCATCATTATTGCTGTTGTTGCAGTAATCATCGTTGCAGTAGTTGCGATCGTTCTCATCACAGGCAATAACACTCCTTCGGTTGACGACAATAACAACAATGACAACAACAATAACACCCCCACCGAAAAGAACTACAACCTCGCTATCGGCGTTGTTGCAAACCCTGCTCTCGCATCCGCTAAGGTTACCGAGACAGTTGCAGCTATCGTTACCGATGCTGACGGCAAGATCGTTCTTTGCAGATTCGACTGCATCGAGTTCGCTGCAAAGTACACTGACGGCGTTCTTGACACAACAGCTCCCATCTCTAAGGTAGCTAAGGGTGAGTCCTACGGCTCTATGCCTAAGGGCACTTGGTATGTTCAGGCTGATGCACTCGCTGCTAACCTTGCAGGCAAGACTCAGGCTGAGGTTGATGCTATCGCTCTCAACGAAAAGGGCAAGCTCACCGACGCTGATCTCGCTGCTACCTGCTCTATCGCTGTAACCGACCTTCTCAAGGCTGTTGACAACGCATTCAAGAGCGAGCACAAGACTGCATTCAAGTCCACTGCTACTGAGTTCAAGGCAGGCCTTGCAGTTACCGCTGCTGTTGCAGACACTGCTAAGGACGGCGTAAACAACGCAAAGTTCTCTACTGATTTCGCTGCTACCGTTCTCGTTGACGGTAAGATCGTTGCTAACATCCTCGACTACGCTGAGGTTGAGCTCAAGAACATCGCTGACGGCGCTGCTGCTGAGGTTGCATACAAGGGCACAAAGCGTGAGCAGGGTGAGAACTACGGTTCTATGCCTAAGGGCACTTGGTACGTTCAGGTTGACGCGCTTTCCGCAAAGCTCGTTGGCAAGACTCAGGCTGAGGTTTCCGCTATCGCTCTCAACGAAAAGGGTAAGCTCACCGACGCTGATCTTTCCGCTTCCTGCTCTATCGCAGTAAGCAGCATCCAGAAGACCATCGTTGCTTCTATCGCAGCTGCTAAGTAATTTTCACAATTAAACACACGCAGGGTGGTGTCATAGGATACCACCCTGATCTTTATTTAACACGCTTACAAAAAGTACGCTCCAAAAGGATTTTAGTATGAATTTTTCAAAAAATATTTTACGTCTGCTGCTCGTTTTGCTCGTTATCGGCGCGATCGTTATCGGCGCGATTCTGATCTTCAATAAGGATGACGGCGAGGTAAATACCCCCGTAAACGAGCCACAGCCGCAATCACAGGCATACTACGAATATTTTGACACGGTATCTACGGTAATATCCTATCGCGGTGACAGCGCCGACGAGTTTTCAAAGAACTGCGAGGCAGTCTCTGCTCTGCTTATGGAATATCACCGTCTTTTTGATATATACTACGAATATTCGGGAATAAATAATCTTAAGACAGTAAACAAAAACGCAGGCGTCGCGCCTGTCAAGGTTGACGCAAAGCTTATTGAATTCCTGCTTTACGCAAAGCAGATCTATACGCAGACCGACGGCGCCACCAATATCGCGATGGGCTCTGTACTAAAGCTCTGGCATGATGCGCGTGAGGTTGGTACGGACGACCCCCGGAATGCCTACGTTCCCTCTACCGACGCCTTGACCGAGGCAGCGGCTCATACGAACATCGATAACCTTATCATCGATAAGGAAAACAGTACAGTATTTCTGAATGACCCCAAAATGCGTCTTGACGTTGGCGCACTCGGAAAGGGATACGCTACCGAAAAGGCGGCTCAGTTGCTTGTAAGCCGCGGCGTCACCTCATACGTTCTTAATATCGGCGGTAACATCCGCACCATCGGTGCAAAGGTTTCGGGAAGCGGCTGGGTAACGGGAATTACGAATCCCGACAGAACCTCCGAGGAAAGCTTTGTTTGCCGCGTCGTAATCAAGGATATTTCTCTTGTCACCTCGGGTGACTACGAGCGTTTTTACGTTGTGGACGGCAAGCCGTATCACCATATTATCGATCCCAAGACCAATATGCCTGCACAATATTTCTCATCAGTTTCCATCTTTACCGCTGACAGCGGTCTGGCTGACGCGCTCTCTACCGCACTGTTCTGTATGACGTACGAGGAAGGGCTCGCGCTGATAGAAGAAATAGGCGGCATTGACGTTATATGGGTAAGCCGCGACGGCGAGGTCAAAATGACAGACGGCGTCGTACTTCACAATCCATAAATAATTTAAATATTACCATTGACTTGATAGCTTCAAAGTATTGACATAAACCGCGTTTTAGTGTATAATATACTAAATATACTTCAAATTTAATTATATTTAATTACAGAAGGATTAAGTTATGCCAAAATTCAACTTTTTAGGAAAAACAAGAATACCGCATCTCAAAGGAACGGCGGCAATTGCTCCCGTTCGTATGCCTGCTCCGAGTGAGGTTTGCATCACTATGGACCAGCATATCGGTGCTCCTGCAACCCCCATCGTAAAGGTGGGCGACGAGGTAAAGGTAGGTCAGCTCATTGCTGACGCAGACGCGCCTATATCCGCGCCTATTTACGCGTCTGTTTCCGGAAAGGTCACAAAGATCGACACTATCCTGCGTACCGGCGGTAACACCGTGACGGCTATCAGAATTGAGAGCGACGGTCTTATGACTCCCTGCGAGAATATCACTCCCCCCACCGTAACGGATATCGATTCGCTTATCGCAGCTGCTCGCGCTTGCGGATTGGTAGGACTCGGCGGCGCGGGCTTCCCCACTCACGTAAAGCTTGGAGCACTCAAGAGCGGCAACGTAACTACCGTTGTTATCAACGCCGCTGAATGCGAGCCCTATATCACGGTTGACGCGCGCACCATGCTTGACGACGCAGACAGCGTACGCGAGGGTATCGAGCTGCTTCAGAAGGTAGCTCCCACCGTGGAACGCTACGTGATAGGAATTGAGAGCAACAAGCCTGAGTGTATCTCCAAAATGAAAGAGATCTTCGGCGACAACAAGGCTGTCTCCATTTCCACCCTTCCCACCCTCTATCCTCAGGGCGCGGAAAAGATGCTTATTTACAACACCGTAGGTGTTACCGTTCCCGAAGGCAAGCTTCCCGCAGACGTTGGCGTTCTCGTTATGAACGTGACAACTCTTGCAGTTCTCGCAAAATTCTGCAAAACGGGTATGCCTATGGTTGAGAGATGTATCACCGTTGACGGAGGCGCTATTGCTGAGCCTAAGAACGTAATCGCGCCTATCGGCACTTCCATCGCGGATATTATAAGCTTTGCAGGCGGCTACCGCGAGCCCGCGAGAAAGATAATTCTCGGCGGACCCATGACGGGAACTGCGGTATGTTCAACGGACGAGCCTATCGTAAAGGCGAGCAGCGCTATCCTTGCGTTTGACGAAAAGCAGGCAAAGCACGAAGAGGCAACTCCCTGCTTGCACTGCGGCAAGTGTATAGACACCTGCCCCATGTCGCTCGACATTCCCACGCTTTCACATGCTCTTAAGAACAGCAGCAAGGATGAGACCGCAAAAATTCTTGAAAAGGCGCGTGTAAATCTTTGTATCGAATGCGGCTCTTGCGCATTCGTTTGCCCCGCGAGACGTCCTCTCGTAGAAAACATCCGCGTTGGCAAGAACTTCCTGAGAGAGCACAACGCTCACAAGTCAACACTGAAGTAAAGGAGAAAACGTAATGGAAAAATTGATCGTATCATCATCTCCTCATATACACGAAAAAGCAACCACGACATCTATCATGCGCGACGTTCTTATCGCGCTCGCACCTGCAAGCATCGCAGGTGTGATACTATTCGGGCTCAAGGCTCTCGCAGTAATACTCGTATGCGTTGCTTCCGCAGTGATCGCTGAGCTCGTATTCAACCTTCTCGCTAAGAAGGAGCAGACCGTAGGGGATCTTTCCGCGGCAGTTACGGGACTCATTCTCGCGCTTTGTCTGCCGACCACCGTAGAGCTTTGGCAGTGCGCTCTCGGCTCTGTATTCGCCATCGTATTCGTAAAATGCGTTTTCGGCGGTCTTGGCTGTAACTTTGCTAACCCCGCCGCAACCGCAAGAGTATTCCTGCTTCTCGCATTCGCAACCACGGCAGGCGGCGGAGCTCCCACAAGATTTATGTCTGAAGAACTCATTGCAAGCGCAACTCCTCTTGAAGCTATCAAGACAGGAAGCACCGCAGTGCTCCCCTCTCTTACGGATATGCTCGTAGGTAACAGATCGGGTGCTATCGGTGAGACCTGCGCTATCGCGTTACTTATCGGCGGTATTTACCTTATTGCCCGTAGAATAATCCATTGGCAGATCCCCACGATCTACGTAGCAACGGTATTCGTTCTTTCCTTCCTTATAAAGCAGGACGTTACACTCGCTCTCTACGAGGTACTTGGCGGTGGACTTCTCATTGCCGCGTTCTTTATGATCACCGATTACGTATCAACCCCCATAAACAAGGGCGGTAAGATGTTGTTTGCATTCGGTTGCGGTCTTATCACCGTTCTCATCCGCTTCTGGGGTGGATATCCCGAGGGCGTTTCATTCGCTATACTGCTGATGAACATTCTCTCCCCCTATATTGAAAAGCTTTGTACCAAAAAGCCTTTCGGAAAGGTAGGAAAGTGATATGAAAGCAAAGAACTTTTTACCTATCGCGGTGCTCGTATCTATCTGTATAGTAGCGGCACTCCTTCTCTCACTTGTAAACATGATAACCGCCCCCATTATTGAGGCGGCACAGAATGCATCGGCAAACGAGGCGCTTCTCGTCGTATTGCCCGATGGTAAGAATTTTGAAAAATTAACTATCGACGCGACCTACCCCTCAGTAGTTCAAGAGGGTTACCGCGCTGACGGCGGATTCGTTTTCCGTATGTCAGTATCGGGCAAGAGCTCAGGCCTTGTCGTTATGTGCGGTATTGACTCCGAGGGTAAAATAGTCGGAACTAAGGTTATCGCAAATCAGGAAACTCCCGAATATGCGGCTAAGGTATTCCCGAACGTTGAAGGACTTGAGGGTGCATACGCCGGAATGGACATCGGAAGCTTCCAGCCCTACCTTGTTTCCAAGGCTACACTTACCTCTGAGGCTTACGGAGAGGCTATCAAGGCGGCTCTCCAGGCGTTTGCTATCGCAAACGGTGGCAGCGTTGACCTCCGTACACCCGAGCAGATACTTCAGGATAACTGCAACGCCGCACTCGGCACAAGCGGTGTAACCTTCAAGAAGTGGTTTGCTACCGAGGTTCTCGAGGGCGTTGACGCGGTATATGAAGCGGCTGACAACAGCGGCAGAGTTTACGTCATCGGCGAGAGCTTCGCTGGCATCAAGGCTGACGGAACTATCGTAGATCTCGGCGGCGCTGACGAGGCTGTCGTAAAGGCGGCTGACGAGGCTGTTAAGGCAAGCGTTCTTACCGAGGTAACTACACTTCCCGAGGGTATCAAGAAGACCGTAACCAAGATCTCCGTAACCGCAAGCGGTAACTACGTATTTGAGGTTCTTGGACACGGATACTATTATGAAACCAACTACGAATTTGCCGGAATTGAAGAGGGCGAGATCGAAATTAAGCTCTCTATTTCCGCTGACGGAAAGATTATTGACGTAATAACCGTATATCAAGAAGAAACCGAGGGACTTGGTGACGTTTGCGCTACTGAAGACTACTACGAGCAGTACAGAGGTCACTCGAACGAGGATATCGTAATCACCGTTCCCAATCCCGATTTCTACCAGACTCAGACTCCTGAGGGCTGTACGGATATCGGTGTAATTGCAGGTGCTACGTTTACGTCAACAGCTTACCAGTCCGCTGTTAAGGCTGCATTTGCGGCTTATGAATTACTGATTGCAGGAGGTACGACAAATGGCTAAGGACAATAAAATGATGATCGTGCTTCGCGGCATCATAATGGAAAACCCCATACTCATTCTCATACTCGGTACTTGCCCTACCCTTGCAACAACCACGAGCGTTATCTCCGCATTCTCCATGGGACTTGCGGCGACCTTGGTTCTTATATGCTCCAACGTCGTTATCTCGGCACTCCGTAAGATAATTCCCGACGTTGTTCGTATTCCCTGCTATATCGTAATCATCGCGACCTTCGTTACTATGGTACAGATGTTGCTTCAGGCATATCTGCCCGAGATCTACGATATGCTTGGCGTATATCTTGCACTCATCGTTGTTAACTGCATCATTCTCGGCAGAGCTGAAATGTTTGCAAGAAAGAACAGCGTTATAGATTCCGCCCTTGACGGAATCGGAATGGGACTCGGATTTTTGCTGGCTCTCGTTCTTATGGCGGCTATCCGTGAGGTATTCGGAAGCGCGTCCTTTGCGGGAATCGCTATCCCCTTCCTTGAGAATTTCAAGATCT
Source organism: Eubacteriales bacterium (assembly GCA_045127215.1). GTDB lineage: Bacteria > Bacillota > Clostridia > Oscillospirales > CAG-272 > HGM12713. The sequence goes on from JBGVPV010000057.1 coordinate 16,265, forward strand.
CTTTGCTGGTCGAAGCACCCGGTGGCTTCTTCGTGTACGGTCTTCTTATCGCGCTGATGAACTGCATCACCGCGAAGTCAGGCGGAGTAAAGAAAAAATCCTTCTCCTGCGAGGGCTGTCCTTCCAGCGCACATTGCAATAAGAGCTCCTGCGGCGTATCTGTTGATGCGCCCGCAGAGGCAAATGACAAAAAGGAGGCGTAATTTATGTTGAAAGAACTCGTTCTCATACTTATGGCTGGCGTTCTCGTAAACAACTACGTTCTCCAGCAGTTCCTTGGCATCTGCCCCTTCCTTGGCGTTTCCAAGCGCTTTGATCAGGCTTCGGGTATGGGTATTGCGGTTACCTTCGTTATGCTCTGTGCTACGGCGGTTACCTATCCCATCTACACCTACGCCCTCATTCCCCTCAAGCTTGAATACTTCCAGACTATCGTATTCATTCTTGTAATCGCGGCACTCGTACAGTTTGTAGAGATCGTGCTTAAGAAATTTATCCCCGCTCTCCACAGATCCCTCGGCGTTTATCTGCCGCTTATCACCACCAACTGCGCAGTACTTGGCGTTACCATCAACAACACCACCGCAGGCTACAATTTCCTTCAGTCTATGATCTCCTCCCTCGGAGTAGGTCTCGGATTCTTGCTTGCAATGGTACTCTTTGCAGGCGTTCGCTCAAGAATTGAGGACTGCCCTGCACCCAAGTGCTTCAAGAATATCCCTGTAACGCTTATTGCGGCTTCCATCGTAGCTCTTGCATTCTACGGTTTTGCAGGAGTCGTTGAGAATCTTCTCAAGGTATAAGGAGGTACAAATATGGATATTTTAATTCCTATCTTACTTCTTGCAGGTCTCGCCGCGGTTTGCGCAGCTATACTTACCCTTGCAAGTATTTTCCTCAGTGTAAAGGAAGATGAGACCGCAGTTGCTATCCGTGACTGCCTGCCCGGTGCTAACTGTGGCGCGTGCGGTTACAGCGGATGCGACGGCTATGCTAAGGCACTTGCTGACAAGGCCACGGACGCAACAAACCTCTGTATCCCCGGCGGTGACCGCGCGGCAGCTGAGATCGCGCAGATACTCGGTGTAGAAGCAGCTGACGTCGTTGAAAAGGTAGCGTACGTTGCCTGCAACGGCACCTGTGACGCAGTAGAGCGCAAGTACGATTATCACGGATACAAGAGCTGTATCGCGGCAAACCTTTCTTACAGCGGTGATAAGAGCTGTACGTTTGCCTGCCTTGGCTACGGCGACTGTGCAAAGGTTTGTCCTCAGAACGCCATAAGCATCTCTGACGGAATCGCACACGTTGATCCTACCAAGTGTATCGGTTGCGGAATGTGCGCGCGCATCTGTCCTAACGGCATCATAAAGATCGTTAACGACACCACCCGTGTTGTAGTAAAGTGCTCCAATCACGATAAGGGCGCGCTTACACGTAAGTACTGCTCCAACGGCTGTATCGGCTGTATGAAGTGCCAGAAGACCTGTCCTCACGGCGCTATCAAGGTTGAAAACAACCTTGCAACCATCGACTATTCGCTGTGTACAGGCTGCGGAGAGTGCGTAAAGGTTTGTCCCGTACATTGTATCCACGAAGGAAACTTTGTCTGCGGCGCACATTTTTAATCTGTTTTTAACGGGTGGGACGGACGTATGCTGACGTTCCACCCGAAATTTTAAGAAAGGAGAAGATCATGACAATAAAAAAATACCGATGGGATATCATCGTCATTTCCCTGCTTCTCCTTATTGCTATTTTCGCCTTTGCCATCTCCTTGCTGACTCGTGAAGAAGGCAACGTACTTGAGGTGGAGATAAACGGTACCGTCACCGCAAAATATCCGTTATCCATAGACGGTACTTACACACTCAACGGCGGCACCAACACACTGACCGTCAAGGGCGGTGTGGCGTATATCACATATTCTGACTGTCCCGATCATATTTGCGAAAATGAGCGAGGCATACACTACGTAGGTCAGAAGATCACCTGCCTGCCAAACCGTCTTTCCGTAACCGTGAGAGGCGAGATGACCGACGAAGACGTCGATCTCGTTTCATAAGAAAAGGAGAAGCTATATGAAAACCAAAAAGCTTACAGCGCTTGCCATCACCATCTCCTTTGCTATGATACTCTCATATCTTGAAAGCAGAATACCGCCGCTTGTCGCCATCCCCGGAATTAAAGTGGGATTTGCCAATATTGCGGTTATTTTCGCGCTTTACAAGTTCGGTATCAAGGAAGCCGTCACGGTCTCCCTTATACGAATTTTCCTTGTGGCAATGCTTTTCGCAAGCCCCATCAGTATGATATACAGCCTTGCGGGCGGCATTCTCAGCCTTATTGGAATGTCCTTACTTAAACGCTTTACACCTCTTAACGAGATCACCGTAAGCGTGTGCGGCGGTGTGCTTCACAACGTGGGGCAGATCACGATGGCGTCTATAATGCTGAGCACGAACGTAGTTACCTACTATCTTCCCTTCCTGATGATCTCGGGAATTATCGCGGGAATTGCGGTAGGCGTTGCCGCAGGTGTGCTGATAAAAAGAATACCGATATAACAAAAAAGCATCTGTTTTTAACAGATGCTTTTTTGTATTCAATTAAATCAAAGCTTTACAATAGTACCGCTTCTTCTTGCCTTATCCGCGCAGAATACTGCGTGATGGCTTCTTCGGGAGTCCTCAAGAGTTGCGCAGGACACGGACACGTTACCCGTCTGCAAATAGTCGATAAAATCGATCGCAAGGTTTCTGTCACCGCCGCCGTGTCCGCCCGTCATGCCTATCTTATCTCCGCTTTCCTTTACGTCGTAAAGCGTTTCAACGTAGGCGCGCTTGAGCGTCGGATCCATGCGGCGAAGTACGAACTTAGAGTCTTCAAATGTGCCCTTGATCTCGCCGCGTGTTCCTACGATATGTATGTTTCTCTCAGGCTTTGCGCTGCCTCCCACCATTGAGAACGTGCCCGTAGCTCCGTTATTGAAGTTGAGAATAAGCGCCTGATGGTCAACGTTTCCGTCACGCTCGCAATCCCATACGCACTTGCCGTAGCTGTTATCGGTACTGAGCGACTCTGCCTTTCTCTCGTCCGTCAGCTCACCCTCACCCTCGAGTGACTTCCATACTGAATACACCCATCTGGGCACGGTGAGATAATTTGTCTTTGCCGAGAAGATACACTCGTCAACGTAAGGGCAGTCTGCCATACAGCGACTTCCCGCCCCCTCGGGCTTATTTTCCTTACCAAACTGAAAATCAGAGCCGTAGCTTGCCACGGATACGGGATCAGCCCCGTCCATCATCCAAAGCATAATATCCACGTCGTGACAGGATTTTGCCAACAGCATGGGGGCAAAGCAGACCTTCTCGGATCTCCACTTACCGCGAACGTAAGACGCCGCCATGTGATGATAGCCCACGTGCTCGCACATCTCAATGGAAATGACCTTTCCTATCTTACCCGACATAACGATGTCCTTTATGGCGCGATAGAAATCCGTATAACGCAAAACGTGACCGATAACCACGCGGCTTCCGCACCTCTTTGCCACCTCGCAAAGCTCCCGCATCTCCTCCTCGTTTACCGCAAAGGGCTTTTCAAGCAAAAGATCGTAGCCTGCCTCAAGTACGGGGATAGAGGTAGGCACGTGCAAATGATCCATAGTTCCGTTTATCACGGCGTCTGCGAATTTCTCTCTTTTTACAAGCTCGGAAACGTCGGAAAAACAGTTGGCAGGATCAACTCCGTACTTGTCTCTCATCAGCTTATTTCTGACGGGATCGGGGTCAACTATGCCGACGACCTTAAGCTTTTCGGGGAACTCAAAGCATATAGATGCGTATTTATCTGCTCTGTTACCTGCTCCAAGAAGAATAACACTTATTTGCTTTTCCATATTTTTCTCCTTATCTATTGACATTTTGTTGATTTTATTATATCATATAAACGGTAAAATTTATAGCACAAAACTGCTATCAATTATTAAAATTCAAGGATAATATATGCAAGCTAAATATGAACTGCTACCTATGTCAGCCTCGCCTATACGTCTGCAAAGATTTGAAGACCACTGTTCAAGGGGATACGTGCACTGGCATGAGGAAATAGAAATATTGTTTTTTACTCAGGGACAAGCAAATCTTTTATGCAATCTCAAGGAGCTGCACGTAAAAAAGGGTGATATTGTTTTTGTCAACAGTAAAGAGCTGCACACGGGAACGATATGCGGATACGGCTCGGCGTACTACTGTGTCCAACTCAACACCGCATTTTTTCACAATCTCATAGGTCGGGAATACGTCATATTCAAAAATCTCGTGCGTGACAAAGAGTGCGCAAGTATGTTTTCACGCATTATAGAACAGGCGTCTGACCATAGCTTTGGCGGAGTTATGGAGCTGAAAAAACAGCTCTACGAATTCTTTTCGCTGATGTGTACGCGCTACGTATCAGAGATAATAAGTGAAGACGACTACAAAAAACAGTTTTGCCGCCTTGATACCTTCAACGCCGCCGTTGAATATATCAACCGCCACTATAACGAGGAGCTGAGCGTTAATACCCTTGCAAGTCAGTTCTTTATAAGCCCCTCGTATTTCTCCCATCTTTTCAAGAAAAATTCGGGAAGAGGCGTTATCGAGTACATAAACGAGGTGCGTGTTTCACGCGCTAAAGGCTTACTTGAAACCACCGACACACCCATCGGTGATATTGCCCTCTCGGTAGGGTTTGGCGACATAAATTATTTTAGCAGAAAATTCAAGGAGCTTACGGGCGTCTCACCGAGCGAGCACAGAAAACGCGCACACGGGTAAAACGCCGAACTTTCCACAAAAAATCTCAAAATTTATATAACAGCTTGGAGAACTGATATGCTTATTCGCAATGCAATGATATATAACTCAAAGGACCGCAGCTTCTTCGCGGGTGATATTCTTATTCGCGGCGACAAGATCGCGGCAGTCGGCTCGTTTGACGTTCCGAACGACGTCACCTGTGTTATCGATGCCGCCGGGCGACCCGTTATCCCGGGACTTATCGACGTGCATACCCACGGCAGACAAGGATATGATTTTATAAGTGCCGACGCGGATCTCGGGAAAATGGCGGCGGCTTACGCAAGTCGAGGCATAACCACCGTGATGCCCACGCTCGCCTCAGCGCCGCTTGAATATATGGCAAATGCCGCTGAAAAAATGAGTAATTTCTGTCCGTCGGATGACGAGGCGGATCTTGTGGGCGTGCATTTTGAAGGAAGATGGTTAAATCCCACAAAAAAAGGCGCTCACGCGCCCGAAATGCTCGCGCCGCTTGACGCGCGTGAGCTTGATACTGTGATGGCTTGGCGAAAGAACGCCACTCCCGTACATATCACGGCGGCGTTCGAGCTTGACGCGGACGGATCGTTTGCAAGAAAGGCATTATCGCTTGGAGCCACCCTTGGACTCGGACACACAGCGGCGACCTACGCCGAGGCAAAACGCGCCGAAGCGTTTGGAATAAGCTCCTACACGCATCTCTTTAACACGATGCCTCCCCTTCACCACCGCGACGGCGGCGCGGTTTGTGCCGCATTTGAAGGCAACTGCTTTGCCGAGCTTATCTGCGACGGAATACACGTCTCGCCCGAAATGGTAAGACTTGCGTATAAAAATCTTGGCAGTGACCGCCTCGTGTTGATCTCCGACTCGATGGAAGCTACCGATATGCCCGACGGAAAATACAGTATTGCAGGCAACCCCGTACTCGTCAAGGACGGCGTCGCGCTGACCGAGGACGGCGCTCTCGCAGGAAGCACGCTCTCGCTCGATCAGGCGCTCAAAAATCTTATGGATTTTGCGTCTCTGTCTCTCAAAGACGCCCTACCCTGCGCGACCGAAAACCCCGCACGAGAGGTAGGAATATTTGACACGGTTGGCTCGGTAGAACAGGGTAAGATCGCCAATCTTTTGATTCTGTCCAGAGACGAAGACCTCTTTATCGATCACATAGTCCTTCGCGGCAAGAAAATCAAATAATCTCAAAAGCAATAAAAATGGCAGAGAAAACAAGTCCTCTGCCATTTTTCATTTCTTATCAAACAACGCCCGACGTTGAGTGGACAGACGCATCATTTCCCGCATTCCGTCAGCATCGTCCTCGGAGATCATAGCGCGAAGCTCTCCGAATTTAGCCATAAACATATCCATCTGTTCAAGTAAAACGTCACGATTTTCAAGGAACAGCTCGCTCCACATAAGATCGTTTATACGCGCGATACGAGTAAGGTCACGGAAGGAGTCTCCCGTAAACTTCTCCATATTTTCCTTATCATTGCAGGTCATCAGCGTGATGGCTATGCAATGCGTCAGCTGTGATAAAAAGCCTATCATCTCGTCGTGCTCCTCAGGTGAGAGCGTAGCCACGTTGGCAAAGCCAAGCAGCCTGCCAAGCTCAATACAAGTCTCTATCGCCTCAGGCGTATTTTTCTCGGTGGGAGTTACGATAAAGTTTGCCCCGATAAACATTTTCTCGGTGCTGTTCTCAACACCAGAAACCTCCCTACCTGCCATAGGG
>JBGVPV010000058.1:0-7133 GCA_045127215.1 Eubacteriales bacterium
TTTGAAGGTGTTGACTCCGCATTTTATCTCTACGTAAACGGACAATTCAAGGGATACTCTCAGATCTCTCACGCAACCAGTGAGTTTGACGTGACCGAGCTTGTGGAGAACGGTGAGAACACGCTTGACGTTCTCGTTCTCAAATGGTGTATCTCCACCTACCTTGAGTGTCAGGATAAATTCCGTTTCTCGGGTATTTTCAGAAACGTATATATGCTCACCCGTCCCGAAAAGCATATTACCGATTACAAGCTTGAAACCAAGATCGATGGTAATAACGGAGCCGTTACCGTGATCAATATGAGTGACGTGGATATCCGTTGCGTCATCGGTGAGACCGAGGTTGTTGCCAAGGTTGGCGAGAGTGCAACTCTTACCGTTGAGGGCATTCGTCCTTGGACTCCCGAGGATCCCAAGCTCTACGGACTTTACCTCTATGCAAACGGAGAGAAGATCGAGGAAAAAATCGGCTTCCGTGAGGTATCCATCGACGGTAAAGTATTTAAGGTTAACGGCGTAGCAGTTAAGCTCAAGGGTGTTAACCGCCATGACTTCAACTGCGAGACCGCAGCAACCGTAAGCCTTGAGGATATGGCTAAGGACATTCACCTGATGAAGGAGCTGAACGTCAACGCAGTCAGAACCTCTCACTATCCCAACAGTCCCGAATTCTATCTGCTTTGCGACAAGTTCGGAATCTACGTGCTTGATGAAGCAGACCTTGAAATGCACGGTGCTTGCTCCCGTGACGGACGTTATGATACGCCTCTTTGGATGGAGTATGCGGAGAATGAGTTCTTTGCACCCGGCATTACCGACAGACACGCGGCACTTGTTGAAAGAGACAAGAACCGTACCAGCGTTATTATCTGGTCGCTCGGTAACGAGAGCTCCTTCGGTAAGGCTTTCTTCGAGGGGGCAAAATACATCCGCAACCACGATAGCACCCGTCCCATCCACTACGAGGGACTTCAGTATGCTGATCCTAAGTATTATTACACCGATATGGTGGATATGGTCAGTATGATGTATCCTTCCTTGCAGACCATTCAGGAAAAGGTAATCGATAACCCCGAGGAAACCCGTCCCTTCATCCTTTGCGAATACACCCACGCTATGGGTAACTCCTGCGGTGACATCGCTGCTTATTGGGATATGATCTATAACAACGAGCAGATGATGGGTGGCTTCGTATGGGAGTGGGCAGACCACGGTATCAAGACCGACGACGGCTTCCTTTACGGCGGTGACTTTGAAGAGCCCGAGCACGACGGTAACTTTTGCGCAGACGGTCTTTTGACACCCGACAGAAAGATCAAGTCCAACGCTCTTGAAATGAAGACTGTTTACGGCGGAAAGACCAAATCGGAGATCACCGACGTCGAGATCCCCAAGAGCACCTATAAGTTCTCGTCTGACATCGATATTGAGGTAAACGAGCATACCGGTGAGATTACCTCGATCAAGGCAGACGGAAACGAGGTTCTTCGTACCCCCATCCATTTCAATATTACAAGATATACCGATAACGACCGCGACCTGCTTCCTCACTGGTTTACACGCTGCAACCTTCGTGGCTGCAAGCCTCATATCTTCTCCTGCGAGAAGTCGAAGAACCACTATAAGTTTGATGGCGCACTTGCCGCTAACTGCCTGATGCCCGCAGCAGAGTTTACGCTTGAGTATCTCGTAACGGGTAACGAGCTTACCGTTTCCGTTTCCTATAAGCTTGCCGATTACGTGGAGCGTTTCCCGAGATTCGGTTTTGAGTTCGGTGTAGACAAGGGACACTGCAACTTCTCTTACGTAGGCTTTGGCCCCAGCGAAAGCTATGCGGATAAGAAGGCTGCTTGTGAGTACGGCTACTACGTAAGCTCCGCAGAGGAAAACTACGATATGAAGTATATCCGTCCTCAAGAGTCCGGAAGCCACTGCGACTGTAAGTATCTTGCAGTCAAGGACCTCTTCAAGGTGACGGCAGAGAAGCCTTTCTCTTGCTCTGTAAACCCCTATACCACAGAGCAGCTCAGAGAGACGCGCCATGCCTTCGAGCTTGAGGAAAACGATTTCGTTAACGTATGTATCGACGTTGCTATGCGCGGCGTAGGATCCCATTCCTGCGGCCCCGATCTTCCCGAGGAGTTTGAAATTCCGAGACAGGGAAGCAATACATTCAAATTTAAGTTCTGATTGCAGTGTGACAATCAAAGATAACCTGATGCGGTTACGCCCTCGGGAGATCAAAATGACTTTCGGAGGCATCTGCAAGGATGCCTCCTGTTTATTAAGAAAGGATTATTTATGAAAATTGCATTAATCGCACATGATAAAAAGAAAGAAGAAATTATTGAACTAGCAAAAAAATATAAGGATGTTCTTGTAAACTATGATCTTTACGCAACCGGAACCACCGGAACGCTTATAATGGGCGAGACAGCACTTCCGATACATAGAATGAAGAGCGGACCTCTTGGCGGTGACCAGCAGATCGGTGCAATGCTCGCAAACGGTGAGCTTGGACTTATCATATTCCTTCGCGATCCTCTTACAGCACAGCCTCACGAGCCTGACGTTTCCGCGCTCCTTCGTCTTTGTGACGTACAGAAGATCCCGCTTGCAACCAATGCAAGCAGTGCTATCATTATGCTTGAGTCTTTGAAGAACGGAACGTTTGCAACAAAAGAATAATTGCTAATAGAAAAGGCGAAAGGCTTCCACCTCAGCCTTTCGCCTTAAAAATGAGCTTCCTTAATTATGCAGATTAAAGTTTTACGTGATTGTTCAACGAATTGAGAATTGTGGGGAGCATAAGCGAGAATACAAGAGCGGTAAGAATGCCCGCTACCAATCTCATGGGGATCGCAACGAATATTGCGTAATAGGTTGTGTAGCCATACATCATATTATCGAGAAGCAGAGCGCCCGTATTCAGTAGCGTTACTACGAGCGAGCTGATGCAGGTCTCAATTGCGATGATGCCGGGCTTCGTGCTTTTCTTGAAGGCTCTGAACAGATATCCCATAAGTATTCCGCGAGCGACTGCGGGAATAACCCAGAGAATCGTCGTCGGACCGATACCGTAGGAGATCAGCTGCCCGATAAAAGCACCGATAAAGCCGGTTGCTGCGCCCCACCAAGGACCGCAGAAGACGGCAACGATAATAACGGGAAGTCCGCTGATAGAGATCTTCAGGTTGTTACCGAACGGAGCGCTGACCGATACTGCCAGAAAGTCAAGGCATACGTAAAGAGCAGCCATAACTCCGGCAAGACAGATCATTTTAATGTTGTTAGATGATTTTAGATTTTTTGCTTTTTGCATAAAAATAACCTCCTTTGTCCCGTAGTTCCGGAAGCAAGGAGGTGGTCCCTTGGATTCGGCAGCGGGATGCGGCAACCGAACCGCGGAAACCCTTCGTCCACCCAACAACTCCCCGTTTGGATGGCACTTGACGCTCGGTAGCCTACTCTGCATAAGCAAATATATTATACTCTAAAACAAGTTAAATTTCAAGATTTTTTTCATAGTTATTTTTTACAAAAAACGCTGGTTAAAAAGTATTTTTCATAATTAAATAGCCATGGGGAGCTTGCATTTTGTCTACAAGCCGAGAGGAAGGTGAAGCCTTCGACCCTCCCATATTTTTTCTTCAAAGGAGAATCAGTGGGTCCAGGGTTCTCTTGCCGAACCCTGTGCACACATGACCTAAACGGTTTTATTTTTTTATCTATTGGCACCTTCAGGGAGATTTTTTGGTTCCATGCAGGAGAGTACAGTTCATGACGTGATTTATTTTGTTGCGCGTAGATCGATTGACAATCTTATGATTGTATGATATAATAAAACCAAGAAAGGCGGTGTTAAAGATGAATGAACTATATTACAAGGCTTATGAGAAACGTTATCAGGCAGTTTTTTCTGCGGGTGCAAAGCGATGGGGGCATTCTCCGGATGATGAAGTTCTTTATAATACTCTGAAATCGTGGGTAGAAGAGAACAATCTGCAAGGAAAATCGATAATCGAATATGCTTGTGGTGAGGGCGCTTGTGGGGTCATTTTGTCTGAACTTGGGTGTATCTATCACGGGGTGGATATATCTGCGGCTGCCATTGAAAAAAGCAAGCAACTATTAGAAGCTTATCCTAATGCCACTGTTGAGGTTCTCGATATGGTAAAGGAAAGCGTTAAGGGAAAATATGATGCGGCTCTTGATTGTATGGGATTGCATATGCTTGTCACAGACAACGATAGAGAGTTGTATTTGGAAAATGCCTATAACTCATTAAAAGATCGCTCGCCGATGCTTTTCTTCAGAGAATCGTACCGTCGGAACGGGGCATACCGTGGTGCCGTTAACTCTATTGAAGAATGGGCACAAATCACGGGGGAAGACTATGAAACTCCGCAATTGCGTAAGGTCAGAAGCTCTGACAACGGCGATGTAATTGAGGTGCTTGTCCCTCTTCTTCCTGCGAGAGCGAAAGATAAAAACGGATATATCGAGGAATTTGAAAATATCAGTTTGGACGTAGAAAAATTTATTGAAATGGACGATTCTACAGCTATTCCACATTCCGCGAGTATATATGTCAGAAAATCAGATAGATCATTGCTGTAATTTTTTAATATAATCCATAAACGAAACGGATCGGAACAGATATCCGTTTCGTTTTGTTTTTGCTATAGCCGAAGAGAGTCGAACGCATACGCCCTGCGGCGAGCAATTTTTGCGTCTTTCGCCAAATCTCGTCTTGCAAGATCGGTATCTTGCTTCAACTCGCTTTGACTAAATCCATCAAAAATTTCAACGCCGGAGGGTGCTTTGCAGTTTTGAGTGAACAAATATTTTACAGATGCAAAGAGAAAATGCGCAGTAATATAAGATATTGCAAGCATTTTATCTGCCGCAGATGCGGATATTTGTCACACAAAACCGTATGAGTTCGGCTCTCTTCGGCTATATCTTTTATGAAGTTATGGACTTTGTCTGTGCGATTTTAAGAAAATATCTTGAAGAAGCGGAGGTGTTGTGATATAATTTTATTGTATTATCAAAGCTTCCTCGGAGGAGATTTTATGTTAAGGAATATTTTTAGACTTATTTGTTTGATGCTTGTTCTTTCTTTTTCATTTAGCATCGTTTCCTGTCGGGAGCAGGTGGCTGATGATTACATGATAGACCAGCCGATCGTACTGAATATGAACACCGAATACAAGCTTTCGGAGAATCTGCCTGAGGGCAACGGTCAGCGCGTCAAGGTGATTTTACTTTTGGGCCAGAGCAATGCGAGCGGCAGCTCTATTGTCAGCTATCTCCAAAAGAATTCCTCCGAGCAGGATTTTGCGCGATACAGCGCGGGTTATTTTTCGGTTTTGATCAATTACTGCATAGATGATCACAACGTATGTTCCGAGGGGGAGTATCTGCCTGTTGATCTGACTTGCGGCGCGGCTGAAGGATTCTTTGGCCCTGAGGTAGGTATGGCGGACGCGCTTGCGGCGGCTTACCCTGACGAGACTGTTTTGATATTAAAGTATACTATGTCCGGGTACTCGATTCACCATCATTGGTTGAGCCTTGGGCAGAGGGGATCGATATATAACGCCTTTTTGATCTTTGCAAAAGAAAATATGGAGCATCTTGCATCTCTCGGGTATGACGCGCGTATTGGTGCGATCTGCTGGATGCAGGGAGAATCCGATACCACGCAAGCCAAGGCGGACAGATATTTTGACAATCAAAGTGCATTCGTTTCGTATCTGCGGGAGGATCTTGAGCCTTATGCCGAGGACGGAGGGATCTATTTTATCGATGCGGGCATATCAAACGGCCCGTACTGTGAGCCCGGCTATCCTACTGTAAACGAGGCAAAGCGCCGTTTTTCAGAGCTTTCGCCGCTCAATATTTATTTTTCTACCATAGATGCGGGACTCACTACTGTCAACGAGCCCGAGGGAGATCCCGACTGGGGCCATTACGACGCCTTATGTGAGCTGGAGCTTGGACGTATTTTTGCAAAACACATTATTGAAAGTTATCGCGAAAGATAATAAAACGTGTAGATTTAAGTCGTTTTTACTTGACACAAGCACTTATGAGTGATATAATAATTGTCGTAATTTTTGTATACTAAAAGAGGTAATTTAGTGAAAAAATCATTTTTAATTCGCAATTTAGTGGATTATGCTATTATTACGTTTGGTGCGGCGGTGGCGGCGGCAGCTATATTTTTCTTTATGGTTCCGAGTAATGCTGCGGTAGGAAGCGCATCGGGTCTTGCTATGATCCTTAATAATTTTATTCCGCTTCCCATTTCGGTGCTCAATCTTATACTTAACGTTTTCTTTCTGATAATCGGATTTATCCTTATCGGTCCCGAGTTTGGAATCAAGACGGTCTACACCTCTGTCATCATTCCTATAATTATGGGAATATTTGAGTTTGCTTTGCCGAATTTTGAGTCGCTCACTCACGATCAGTTTCTTGACGTGCTGTGCTACGTGCTTATCGTTGGTGTTGCGATGGCGATACTTTTTTCGAGGAACGCATCCTCGGGTGGACTTGACATAGTGGCAAAGATCATTGAAAAGTACACGCATATAGAGCTCGGAAAGGCGTATTCCTTTACGGGTCTTTCCGTTGCGCTGTCTTCTTTATTCTTCTACGACACCAAGACTGCAGTTCTTAGCGTGCTGGGTACTTATTGCGCGGGAATAGTAGTTGACCACTTTATTTTCGGTCTTAATATCAAGCGCAGGGTGTGCGTTATCTCTCCCAAGCTTGACGAGATCGTGGATTATATTCTTCACGATCTGCACAGCGGAGCTACGTTGTATGACGGCATCGGCGCGTACGATAACACACCACGTAAGGAAGTTATTGCTATCGTTGATAAGAACGAATACCGCAAGCTGATGGATTATATCCGCAAGGTCGATCCCAAGGCATTTGTGACCGTATATTCGGTAAGCGATATGCGTTATCAGCCTAAGATCAAAAAATAACAGACAAACAGAGGTTAGTATGAAAAACAGCAAACTTACGTTAGTGTTAAAGATAGCGTGTATAGTTCTTTGCGCGGCGCTCATTATTACGGGTTCGGTGTTTATCGCGTCATACGTTATGCAGGA
>JBGVPV010000059.1:0-31247 GCA_045127215.1 Eubacteriales bacterium
AGCCGAAGGCTGACGGATGAGGTGTTCTAAACTCAAAGAAACTCCTCAATCCACATGTTTCGCTGCGCTCAACTGCAAGTTTGCCCAAGGCAAACATTGCCACATGTGGTCCCCTTGATGTTTTCGCAGAAAACTCAACAGTCGCTTGCGACATGCTCTCCCACAGGAGAAGGCTTTTTTTGATATGCGGTAAACAAAGAGTAACCCCGACAGATTTTCAAAATCTGTCGGGGTTTGCTTTATTCTGTTCGACAAATTGGAATTTGACTAACCTTTTTGTAAGAAAATTTTATTTATAAATCCTTTTGCACGATAACCTAATAGAAACACAATTTTATCAGCCTTTAATTCTGCAATTAGGTGGTTTCCGTCATTGTACTTTGATAAAGTGATTTCCTCTTTTTTGAAAGCATAACACCCTAAATCTCTTTCTCCGTGAAGAAAACCTTGCACCAAATCAGTAGTAATCCTCAACTCGTCCCCAACAACAAATATGCACACATCGTGATTCGCAAATTCTTTATCTGTTGAATTAAAGCACTTTGTTATAATATAGGGATCTTGCAACTGGTAATAGTCTCTTAAATGCTTGCAAGCCTTTGAAAAAATCTCTTTTTTCATTGAGGGGATATGAAATGATGCGACTTTTTTCCATAAAGGCTTTGTCAATATAGCGGTTAAAAATCCACAAGCAATCAGCAAAACAAAACCTATAATCACCTCACCGAAAATAACCAGAGTCTCCAACAACTGATCACTCGGTAGCGGAATTAATTGAAACATAAATATTCCTGCAGCTACACAAGAACCATAAATGATAAGGGTGACATTCGTGCTGAATTTTCTCCATCGTTTTTCTTGGCGGAATGTACGTTTCTCATCTCCGGTCAAAGTTTTGTATTGTTCTTTCAATGCATTATTTATATTTTTACCTGTATTTTTGTACTTGTAATACCGCAAGTTTGTCTCCCCTCTCTTATTTAAACAGTTGGACAAATTCTTATTTATCGTTCTGTTTTATCGCTAGTTCCGCCTTTGTATTACAGCGTTGCAAGCAACGCGGACATCGGGCAAAGCACATACCTCTTGTAGGGCGGGGGTTTACTCCCGCCGCCTTGTTGGCTTAGATCCTATGTTACGGCGGGAGCAAGCCCCCGCCCTACGATGTAACCCCATTATAACACAAATCGGCAGAGAAAACAAGTTCTCTGCCGAAATTTGTTGGTGCACCTATAGGGGAGGCGTTTCGCCTCCCGTTTTATCGTTGAAAACCGGATGTTCGCGGGAGGGGAGACCCCTCCCCTACAGTTTGGTTATTCAAACATCCTTATGAGAAAGAGCCTAACGGCTCTCTTTTTTTGTTTTTACGTAAAGTCCTTATCAATATTAACAACCGAGAAATAAGACTGATCGATGCTCTTGACTATCGTTTCAACGCTGTCGCGCAGCTCCTGTTCGCTCTTGCCGAGGTCATAGGGAACGACCAGGTCGAAGATGACGTTGGTATGCGTGGGGCCTGTAACCATACGGAAGTCGTGGATGGTAAGGCGCGGATCTATGCAGGTGACGAGCGAGGCGATCTTGTTTTTAGTGGTGACCACCGTTTCGTCGTCGGTGGCTATGGGGTCCATATGGATAACCGCATCGCAGGAGAGCTTTTCGCGAAGCTCTTTTTCGATATTGTCTATCATATCGTGCGTAGTAACCATATCGGCTTTGTCGGATATTTCAGCGTGCAGGGAGATCATCATTCTGCCGGGGCCGTAGTTATGAACTATGAGGTCGTGTATCCCGACAACGCCGTCGTATGAGTAGACTATGCCTGAGATCTCGTCTATAAGCTCACGGCTTGGCGGCTCGCCGAGCAGAGGACTTACGGTCTCCTTAGCGGCACGCACTCCCGAGAACATAATAAATGCGGACACCGCAAGACCGCAGTACGCGTCGATATTTATATTTGCCACACGCGCTATGATAAGGCAGGCAAGTACTGTGCAGGTAGCGACGCAGTCGGAGAGGCTGTCGGTGGCGGTTGCCTTCATAGCGGCGGAGTTGATGCGTTTACCGATATGGAAGTTATAGTACGCCATATATGCCTTGACGAGTATGGAAAAGCTGAGTATGATAACGGATAGCCAACTGAAGCTCACCGCTTGCGGCTCAAGGATCTTTGCAAACGAGGTCTTTGCAAGCTCAAATCCGACGAGCAAGATGATAAGCGAGACGATAAGTCCCGAGACGTATTCTATTCTGCCGTGTCCGAATGGGTGATCCTTATCAGGCTTTTGCTCTGACATACGGAAGCCTATCAGCGTGATGACTGACGAGCCCGCGTCGGTGAGGTTATTGAACGCGTCAGCGCTTACGGAGATCGCTCCGCTTATATATCCCGCAAAGAACTTGAAGCAGAAAAGCAATATATTTAAAATGATGCCAAGCACTCCGCAAAGGCTGCCGTAAGCGGCGCGTACCGCGGGAGACGCGGTGTTATCTCTATCCTTTATAAAAAATTTAGAAAGTAAGGTGAGCAAATTATTTTCCTCGCTTTATTTTTTTATTTTGTCTGCCGTGGGCAATAATTGACAATAATATATTATGATAATTATAACACGAAAAGCATTTTTTTGCAATACTAAACTTATTTTTGGAGGAAAGAATGATGACAAAACGCGTGGCGGTGGTTTTTGGAACTCGTCCTGAGGCGATAAAGATGTGTCCGCTTGTAAGAGAGCTGAGGGGTATGGAGGGGATCTCGACACTCGTCTGCGTTACGGGACAGCATAAGGAGCTGCTTGATGGGGCTATGAGTGTATTTGGAGTGGACGCGGACGTCAGCCTTTCGGTGATGAGGGCAGGGCAGAGCTTATCTTGTCTTACGGCGTCTCTCGTGAGCAAACTTGAAAAGGTGTTTGGTGATCACTATCCCGACGCCGTGATGGTACACGGAGACACCTGCTCGGCGTTTGCGGCGGCGCTTGCGGCGTTTTATCTGAAGATCCCCGTATATCACGTGGAGGCGGGACTCAGGACTTACAATATGCGCTCGCCATTTCCCGAGGAGTTTTACAGACGAGTGATCTCACTTATTGCAGAGCTTCATTTTGCACCCACTGAGGCGGCTTGTCAAAATCTTTTGAGTGAGGGGGTGGACAAGGACAAAATATTCGTCGTGGGAAACACCGTTGTGGATTCCTTTAAATACACTTTGTGTGCGCGCTATCATCACCGACTGCTTGAGTGGGTAGGGAACGATCGCCTCGTCCTGATGACCGCTCACCGCAGAGAAAATATAGGGAGGGCGATGGAGAGTATTTTTGGTGCTGTGAAAAGCGTAGTCAGCGCCCATGACGGTGTCAGGGTGATATATCCGATGCACCCAAATCCCGAGGTGCGTCAGACGGCAGAGTGCATACTTGGCGGCTGTGAGCGTATAAGGCTTACCGAACCGCTTGACGTAGTTGACTTCCATAATTTATTATCGCGCGCATATATGGTGCTGACCGACTCGGGCGGCATTCAGGAGGAGGCGTGCGCGCTGGGCGTACCGACGCTTGTCGCGCGTGATACTACCGAGAGGGGAGAGGGAGTTAGCACGGGAGGCATCAGACTGACAGGAACGTGTGAAAGCGAGATAATAAGGGCATTCTCGGCGCTTCTTGATGATAAAAACGCGTACGAAAATATGCGTTTTGCACCAAATCCGTACGGCGACGGTACTGCAAGTGCCCAAATTTGTCAAATTTTGCGTAAAAAATTAGCACTGTTCACAGAACTTTAACAAAAAACTTGTTAAAACCCCTTGACAAAAGGTGGGGAATGGTATAAAATTTATACTGTAATTAGCACTTGGCTCAAATGAGTGCTAAAAAACAAAAAGCAACAAGGAGGAGAGAACCGTGCCGAATATAGAAAACGCGCGTGAGCCGCTCAGTGAGCGTAAAAAGCAGATACTTAGGGCAATAGTTGAGGCGCATATAGACGGCGGAGAGCCTGTCGGATCAAAATATATTTTGCAGAACACGCTTCTATCCTGCTCGTCTGCAACGGTCAGAAACGAAATGGCAGAGCTTGAGCAAATGGGATATCTCGTTCAGCCTCATACCTCGGCGGGAAGAGTGCCGAGTGAGATCGGATACAGATATTACGTTGACTCGCTCGTAGAGCAGTACGCAAGAACTACGCATGACGTTGTTAAGATAAATCAACTGCTCAAGGCAAAGATGACCGAGATCGACCAGATACTCGAGACGGCGTCAAGACTTGCTTCGTCGATGACCAACTACACGGGAATTGCGATAAAGCCTAAGGCGCATTCGGTAACTGTGTCGCGGTTTGAGCTTATCTCCATCGACGCAAACACCTTTGCGATGGTAATGATAACGTCCACGGGCGCGGTCAAGACCAAGAAGATAAAGGTTGCTTACCCTGTCTCTTCTGAGGCGCTCGCAAGACTTGGCGAGCTTATGAACTCACTTATCGCGGGACTCAGCGCCGATATGATAACGCTTTCCGTTATTATGGAGATGGAGAACGAGATGCAGGATTTTGCATTTCTCGTAAATCCCACAGTAAAGAGCGTATATGAGATAATGAATGAGCTTGACGGCGGTGAGCTTCGCTATACGGGACTTAACCGCTTGCTTGAATATCCTGAGTATTCGGATACTCAGCATCTTGGTGAGCTGCTCGGTACGCTTGAGCGAAAGGATGAGATACTCGATCTTGTGGCGGAAGCGGGGGACGACGATATAAACGTTCTTATCGGCTCGGAAAGTCCGGTCAAGGTAATGAACAATTCGGCGCTCGTATTCAAGCCCATCAAGAAGAACGGCAAGACCGTGGGAATCATTGGAGTTCTCGGCCCTCGCCGTATGAATTATAAGCAGGTTCTTAAAGCAATAGATGAGATCGGCGGCAGCATTTCGGTTATGTTTGACGAGGAAAAGCAGCTGACGTCGGGAAACAGTGAGGTGGATGAATAAAATGGAAGAAAACAAGACCATAGATCCTACGATGGAAGAAAACGCGGCAAACGATCCGCAGGATAAGGAAAACATCGTAGAAGAAACAGACGAGGTCGAGGAAAAGCTCTCGGGCTCTGAAAAGAAAAAGCTTAAAAAAGCAGAAAAGCAGATCGCTGAGCTTCAGAAGGCAGCCGACGAAAGTGCGGCAAAGCTTGCCGAGGCTGAGGATAAATATTTGAGACTTTACGCGGAGTACGATAACTTCCGCCGCCGTTCTCAAAAGGAAAAGGAAGGCATTTATTCGGACGCGTACGTTGACGCGCTGACGCAGATACTTCCCATTCTCGATAACCTCGAGCGCGCCGCAGCATTTGGCGCTGAGGACTCCGAGCACCCCTTGGCAAAGGGGCTTGAGCTTACTCTCAAGAGCTTTGCCGAGACTATGGAGAAGATGGGGGTTCACGAGATCGCCGCGCTCGGCGAGAAATTCGATCCCAACGTTCATAACGCGGTTATGCACGTAGACGACGAAAGCTTTGGCGAGAATGAAGTCGCCGAGGTATTTATGAAGGGCTACGCCAAGGGCGACAAGGTCCTTCGCTACTCAATGGTAAAGGTAGCAAATTAACTTACTTTTCTTTTGAAAAAGAAAAGGTAAGCAAAAGAAAACTTACTTTTCTTTCGAAAAAGAAAAGGTAAGCAAAAGAAAACTTACTTTTCTTTTGAAAAAGAAAAGGTAAGCAAAAGAAAACAAAGCTTTTAAAAAGCTTATAAATTAAACAACGTTAAATCTAAACACGAAAATAATTTATTTAAATATTTTGGAGGAAATTTATTATGGCAAAGATCATTGGTATAGACTTGGGTACAACAAACTCATGTGTAGCAGTATTTGAAGGTAACGATCCCATCGTTATCCCCAATCCCGAAGGAGCGAGAACAACTCCTTCCGTAATCGCATTTACAAAGACGGGCGAGAGAATGATAGGTCAGGTCGCAAAGCGTCAGGCTATCACCAACCCCGATAGAACTATTATATCCATCAAGCGTGAGATGGGCTCTTCCTACAAGAAGGAGATAGACGGCAAGAGCTATACTCCCCAGGAGTTTTCCGCAATGGTGCTTCAGAAGCTCAAGGCTGACGCTGAGGCATACCTCGGAACACCCGTAACTCAGGCAGTTATCACCGTTCCCGCATACTTTACCGACGCACAGCGTCAGGCAACAAAGGACGCAGGTAAGATCGCAGGACTTGAGGTTCTCCGTATAATCAACGAGCCTACCGCGGCAGCTCTTGCTTACGGTATGGATAAGGAAACAGACCAGAAGATCCTCGTATTCGACCTCGGCGGCGGTACGTTCGACGTGTCTGTTCTCGAGATCTCCGACGGCGTATTTGAGGTTCTTGCAACCAAGGGTAACAACCGTCTTGGCGGTGACGACTTCGACCAGAGAGTTATTGACTGGATGGTAGAGAAGTTCAAGGCAGAGAACGGTGTTGACCTTCGTAACGATAAGATGGTAATGCAGCGTCTTAAGGAAGCGGCAGAGAAGGCAAAGATCGAGCTCTCCGGTATGACCAGCACCAACATCAATCTCCCCTTTATTACAGCAACTGCGGCAGGTCCCTTGCACTTTGACGCAACTCTCACAAGAGCCGAGTTCGATCGCATCACGGCTGACCTCGTTGAAGCAACTATGGTTCCCACAAAGCAGGCGCTTGCAGATTCCGGTATTTCCGTATCCGAGATCGATAAGATCCTTCTCGTTGGTGGTTCTACAAGAATTCCTGCGGTTCAGGAAGCAGTTAAGAAGTTCCTCGGCAAAGAGCCCTTCAAGGGTATCAACCCCGATGAGTGCGTAGCTATCGGCGCGGCTATTCAGGGCGCCGTTCTTGGCGGTGACGTTAAGGATCTTCTTCTCCTTGACGTAACTCCTCTTTCTCTCGGTATCGAGACTCTCGGTGGTGTATTTAACAAGATCATCGATAGAAATACAACTATCCCCGTAAAGAAGAGCCAGGTTTACTCTACCGCGGCTGACGGTCAGACCTCCGTTCAGATCCACGTGCTTCAGGGTGAGCGTGAGATGGCGGCTTATAACACCACTCTCGGTCAGTTCATTCTCGACGGTATTCCCGCAGCACCCCGTGGAGTTCCTCAGATCGAGGTAACCTTTGATATCGACGCTAACGGTATCGTTAACGTAAGCGCAAAGGATCTTGGCACAGGTAGGGAACAGCACGTAACCATTCAGTCTTCTTCCAATATGTCCAAGGAAGACATCGAGAAGGCTGTTAAGGACGCAGAGAAGTTTGCTGAAGAGGATAAGAAGGCAAAGGATGCGGTTGACACCAAGAACCATGCTGATTCTCTTATCTTCCAGTCCGAGAAGACACTCGGCGAGATCGGCGACAAGCTTCCTGAGGCTGATAAGGAAGAGGTAAAGGCTGCTATTGAGAAGCTTAAGGAGACCGTTAAGGGCGGCGATACAGCGGCTATCAAGGCGGACACCGAGGCTCTTGAAAAGGCATTCTATACACTTTCCGAGAAGCTTTATAAGCAGAATGCGGCTCAGCAGGGCGCAGATATGGGTGGCGACGCAGGCGCACAGGGCGGCGACGGCACTTACTACAACGCTGACTACGAGGATAAGACCAACGGCTGATAAGTCGATATAGAATAAGATTTCGCGGAAAGGCAGAAAACTGCCTTTCCGCTAAAGTCGTATATAAGACATAATTTTACGGAGTCAAAAATGGCAGATAAAAGAGATTATTACGAGGTCTTAGGACTCTCAAAGGGAGCGAGCGAAGCAGAGATAAAGAAGGCGTATCGCTCTATGGCGAAGAAATATCACCCCGATATGAACCCGGGAAACGCCGAGGCTGAGGCAAAATTCAAAGAGGTCAACGAGGCGTATGACGTTCTTTCCGATGCTGATAAGAAGGCGCAGTACGATCAGTACGGTCACGCGGCATTCGATCAGACGGCAGGCGGCGGAGCCGGCTTTGGCGGCTTTGGAGGATTTTCGGATTTCGGAGATATCGGAGATATTTTCGGTAACATATTCGGCGGCGCATTCGGCGGTGGCTCACAGCGTTCCAACAGAAACGCCCCTATGCGCGGCGAGGACGTAGGCGCGCGTGTCACTATCAGCTTTGAGGAAGCGGCGTTCGGCGTTAAGAAGGACGTTTCATTCGGCAAAGTACAGAAGTGTCCCGATTGCTCGGGAAGCGGTGCGCAGAAGGGAACTCAGGCAGAGACCTGTTCAGCCTGCGGCGGCCACGGTCAGCGCAGAGTTACACAGCGTCTTGGCGGAATGTCTTTCCAGACCACTACTACTTGTGATAAGTGTCGCGGCACGGGTAAGATAATCAAAAATCCGTGTAATAACTGTCGCGGAACGGGATATATCAAGGTAAATAAAAAGCTCAGCGTAAATATTCCCGCGGGAATAGATGACGGCGAGAGGATCGCGCTTCGCGGCGAGGGCTGTGACGGCAGAAACGGAGGACCTGCCGGCGACCTTATTATAACCGTAAGTGTCAAGCGTCATAACGTATTTGAGCGTGACGGTTACGATATACATTGTGAAGTACCGCTCACGGTTGCGGAAGCAACTCTGGGCGCGGAGATAGACGTTCCCACGCTTGAGGGGAAAGAAAAGTTCACCATTCCCGAGGGAACTCAGGTCGGCACTCGATTCACACTCAGAAACAAGGGAATTCCGTACGTGAATAATTCAAACCGCAGGGGAGATCTTATCTTTACCGTAAACGTTGAGATCCCCAGAGGACTTTCTGAGAAGCAGAAGGATCACATGCGTGCGTTTGCAGATGCCTGCGGTGACAGTAATTATTCCAAGAAAACGGGATTTTTCAAGAGAATTTTTGGATAAGAAATAAGGATTTGTTATGATAGATAAAGATTACGTGTGTGAGGACTGGGGAGATCAGAGTGATTGGACTCAAATCAAGGTAACAGTTCCGCTTGAACAGCTTGACGATACCAGCGCGGTAATGAGTATGATATCAAATTATCTTCAGATCGAGGATTACAGTGATATTGACCTCAAGACCTGCTACGGTGATCTTATAGACGAGAGTATTTTGAATGCCGATAAGACCATCGCGTCAGTTTCGGTATATCTTCCTGCGGACAGCGGCACGGCTGATACGCTGCTTTTCCTCAAGCAACGCTTTTCAGAGCTGAATATTGACGCAAAGATAACGGTCAGCGGTGTTTGCGAGGAGGACTGGGCAAACGCGTGGAAGGCGTATTATAAGCCTATCGAGATAGGCGAGCGCATAGTTATAGTTCCCGCGTGGGAAAAGTACGACGCGTCCGAGGGAAAGATCGAGGTAAGAATGGATCCGGGTATGGCTTTCGGTACGGGAAGCCACGAGACTACCCGACTCGTTATCGGCTTGCTTGAAAAGTATATAAAGAACGGTCAGCGCGTGCTTGACGTGGGTTGCGGAAGCGGAATTCTGGCGATTTGCGCGGCAAAGCTTGGAGCAGAGAAGTGCTATGCGTACGACATAGATCCCGTTGCCGTCAAGGTGGCACGTGAGAACGTCAAGGACGCAGGACTTGATAACGTACAGTGTGACGTTTCCGACCTTTTGAGAGGTGTCGATAAGAGTGTCGGCGCGTATGACGTTATCTGCGCTAATATCGTTGCGGATATAATCATTCGTATGACGCCCGATATTTCCGCATTTATGCACGAAAATTCGGTAATACTCGCCTCGGGTATCATATCCGAGAGGGCAGAGGACGTTATCTCCTGCTTTGAAGAACACGGACTGTCTGTTATCGAACGCGCCGAGGAAAACGGCTGGTGCGCTCTTGCAGTTGGAAAGAAAATATAATAAAAAAACGTAACGCTCAGGGAAAAACCTGAGCGTTACGTTTTTTTATCCGATGTCTTTAAGTCTTTGTTTTATTTCGTGGAAACGCGCGTCGCCTTTTAAGCACTCAAACCGTTTATCTCTTTCAAGTTTACGCAAAACCTCAGCGGCGAGAGTTTCCTCGCTACTTCGTCCCGATTGCGATATATCATAGTGAAGCCCACGTATCAGTGGGGAAGTGTGATCGATGCTTGTGAAATTCTCAAATTTCTCTGTGTGCTCGCACACCGCGCAAAGCTCCGAGATCGCTCGGTCAAGCTCTCCGAGCTCCGCAGAGCTTTTTGCCATATCGTAAGATAATCTCGCAAGCCGTTCTTCCCAAAATCCAAAATCACCGTCAGAAAATACAATATTGAAAACGTCATATACGGATCTCGTCATGACGTACCGTTCATTTGCACCTATATCAGCCTCACGGCAGTTTGCAAGACAGTTTTCCATTTGATACATTTTGTCGCACATCTGCCAGAAATACCATCTGCAATGCTCCACAAGCTCCTCACCCTTCAGAACGTTGCGGAGTATATCTCTGTTTGTTGGAATGCTTCTCGCGTATTTTACGGCAGTATCGTAGTTGCCGAGCTTTGCGTGAGTAAAGGCAAGCAGCTGAACAGCTCCGAAATGACGTTCGGTATTACTGCTGTGCAGGAGCTTTTCAGCAATGGAAATTATCTCCTCGCTGTTATCCCGCCAACTGACCGAGAACAGATCGTACATCAATTCATAGAGAACACTCTCGTCGTTGGGATATTTTTTCTGATAAGCGCGGCAAAGCTCGAGTCTTTCCTTTCTTTTACCCTTATTGATCAGCACCTGTGCCTTTTCCATGAATACGGCAATATCCTCTTGCTTGCGTATGGAATCACAGCCAAGCAAGAAGTCGACGGTGGTGTCATAATACGAGGCTATGTGCGGCAAGAGGGTAATATCGGGCATTCCGTCACCGCGCTCCCATTTTGAGACGGCTTGAATAGATATTCCAAGATGCTCGGCAAGCTCCTCCTGCGTGTTACCGCGTTCGCGGCGAAGTTCCTTGATCCTTTCGGCAAATCTGATCTCCATAAATAAATCTCCTTTAAAAATAGTATGGTATCTTCTGATTATATTATAGCACGCCGAGAGAAAAAAACAATAACCGCTTCGTTTAATTAGGGTTTAAAATATCAACCGTGAGTATAATTCGCGCAAAAAAACAGCGCAGCCGCAATAACGCAGCCGCACTGTTCAGGTATCGTATTAAATTGCGCGAACGTTATAAGTCGCGGAGTAAATCCCGCCACGTCGTTTTTAAAAGCAACATCTATATCGTAGGGGCGACCATTGGTCGCCCGTTTTTGATTTCATAAAGATGTTTTTCGGCGGGAGCAAGCCCCCGCCCTACGACTATTTGTTTTCTGCGGATAGTGGATTCGGGCTTCCGCCCGATTTATGCATGGACGTCCACGCGCTACGCTTGCCCCAGACGCGAGGTCTGTGATTTCTACCTGCGGTAGATATCTTCCGACTTGAAGAATTCACATCTTAGTGTTATAATATAATCAGCAAGCAGACGGAGGATATTATGAGGGACTATAGTTTTGGTAATTTTCTATACGAGTTAAGATTGCGTAGAGGCCTTACGCAGTATCAACTCGGTGCACTCGTTGGCGTTTCATATCAAGCAGTATCAAAATGGGAAAATGGAAGTTCAAAACCACAAATTGATATTTTATGTAAATTAAGTGAAATACTTGGCATCAGCGTTGACGAGCTTCTGACTTGCAAATATCATTCCTCTGAAAAGAAGGATATTAAAGGAGTATTTGCAATGAAAAAACAGCTATGGAGCAAAGCCTTTGACGCTATGCGTGAACGGTATGGCAATCTTGCACCAATCGAAATAATGAACCGTTTGCTTACAGAGCATGCGGAAATGAAAGAAACAGAGATGATCGTATATCTCGATATGTTATCTGTCCTTGCAACCGAAGCAAAAAAGCAAGGTGAGCATATTCGTGTAAGAGGAGGAACGGGGGCGTCTTTTGTTGCTTATCTTTTGGGGGCAACGGAGATCAATCCGTTAAAACCACACTATTACTGTCCCGAATGTGGTACGGTTATCTTTGAGGGCGGAGTGGATGACGGTTGGGATCTTCCGAAGAAGGTCTGTTCGTGTGGCAAGGAAATGCAAACTGATGGACATGACATTCCTTTTGAAACATATCGTCACGTTATTCAACGAAACACGAGCTTTGATGTATCAATGTCTCCAAATTTTTGGCGTTCGGCAAAATCGGTCATAAAAGAATATTTCAAGGATTGCGAACTGACAGCTACAGAACGAGAAGCGAACCGCATCATAACTTATACTGTCACCTCTGATAAATCTGTTTGTGCCTTTACGTTTTTGGCAGACACGGAATTTGAGCAGTATCAAGCCTTGGAATATGCAACAGGGGTAGCATTTGAAAGTGTAAGTTTCTCTCAACCCGAGGTGTTGGCTGAATTCAAACGAGGTAATACAGATGGCATTCCGGAATTTCGCACGGAATTTTATAAAGATATGGCAGAAGAAGTGTCACCGGAATCTTTTCATGATTTGATTCAGATTGCCGGATTGTCTCACGGTACAGGCGTGTGGCTTGACAATGCAAAGGATTTGATCAAACAAGGTATCCCCGTAAGTGAGGTAATTGCATACCGCGATGATGTATTCAATCACATTGGGAAACACATGATGCAAAAAGGAATAGGCAACACCGGATATGCTTATAAGATCATGGAGGATACACGCAGAGGCGTATATGCCAGAGGCGGTGTTTCGGAGGAAATGAAAAAACAACTCAAGGATATCGGAATCGAGGATTGGTTTGCCGATTCAATCGGAAAAATTCAATATTTATTTCCGAAAGCACACGGTGTTACCTATGTCAAATTGGCGGCAACGCTGATGTGGTATAAGATTCATTATCCCAAAGAATTTAAAGGAATAATGTTGTGATTTTTTGCCCCGCCTTGCGCGGGGCTTTTCTTTACTTTCTGAATATCAAAAAAAGCCTTCTCCTGTGGGAGAAGGTGGCAGCCGAAGGCTGACGGATGAGGAGTCTTTTTTTCTTCATTGTAAACACCTCATCCACCGCTAACGCGGTCCCCCTTCCCCCACTGGGGAAGGCTATTTAATTTTATCGCTGATTCCACATACTCTCAGCGTGTTGCTTTTTTATTTATTTTATTGCCTCAACGTAATAAGTTTCCGAATAGAAGTCCTGCTTTTTGTAGGGAATAGCAATTCCGACGCGCATAAGAGTTGAGCCCTTTGCGGTTATGTCAAGCTTGTCGATGTGATAGGTCTTTTCGGGATCAAGTCCGCGAAGCGTAACTCGTTTTACCGTGGGGTTGGGAGAGGACTTGCTTCTGTAAACGCAGAGCATTGCCTCGTTCTTGTCCTTGGCAACCACAAGCTCAGTAAAGAAATTGCTCTTAAAGGGAGAGTCGAGTCTGTAAAGATCTCCCGCGAGTATCAGATTTTCGTAGAGCTTGTATTCCTCTACCTGCTCGTTGATCTGCGCTCTTTCCTCGTCGGAGAGAACGGTGGGATCAAGCTCGTAGCCCGTAGCTCCGAGGTGGGCGATATCCGCGCGCGTCTTGAAGCTCGTGATGCGTCCCGTCTGCTGATTGGGAGACTCGGAGACGTGACAGCTCATAGTGGAGAGGGGATACGCTATTGACGTGCCGTACTGTATCCTCGTTCTTTCTTCGGCGTCGGTATCGTCGCTCGTCCAGATCTGCGGGAAATAGTAGAGCATAGCGGGATCAAAGCGTCCGCCGCCGCCCGAGCAGCCCTCAAAGAATATATCGGGGTGCGTTTTTACTATACGCTCACAGATATCGTAAACGCCGAGGACGTATCTGTGGGCAAACTCGCACTGCGCCTGGGGCGCAAGTCCGAGTGAATATATATCCGAAACGTTTCGGTTGTAATCCCATTTTACGTAGTCGATGGGGTTGCTGTCAAGAATGTCGCATATAGTCTTTACTACGTGGTCTCTGACCTCGGAGCGAGTAAGGTCGAGCATATACTGATGTCGGCACTCGCGCAGGTCTTTGCGTGACATTCCTATAGCGTAATCGGGGTGCTCGCGGAAAAGATCGGAGTCGCGGCTGATCATTTCAGGCTCAAACCACAGTCCGAAGTAAAGTCCTTTTTCGTGAACGTAGTCGATAAGCTCGCGCAGAGTTCCGCCAAGCTTTTGCTCGTTTACGTACCAGTCACCAAGACCGCTTGTGTCGCTGTCACGCTTGCCAAACCATCCGTCGTCAAGCACGAAGGTGTCAATGCCCGTGCCTATTATCGCGTCGGTGAACGCCTTGAGCTTGGGAATGTCGAAGTAAAAGGTGGTCGCCTCCCAGTTGTTTATAACGAGAGGACGGTGAGTGCGAACGAATTTTTGATTTATGAGATGATTTCTGTACGCATCGTGTAAAGCGCGGCTCATTCCGCCAAGACCTTCCGCTGAATACGCAATGACTGCCTCGGGAGTCTCAAAGGACTCACCGGGTGCGAGGCTCCAGCCAAAATCAAAGTCGTTGATGCCGCCCGTGATAAGCGTGTCCCCCGCAAGCGTTCCCTCAGCTTTGAGGACGAACGACGAGGAATAAACGAGATTTATTCCGTAAGCGTCGCCTGTGTGCTCGGTAGTCTCGGTAGGCAGAAGCGCCATAAACGGATTGAGGAATGCAGAGGACGAGCAACGCTTTGAGTCGATCGATACCACTCCGTAGTGTACCGGAGTTATCTGAGGGCTTCTCTCAGCCGCCCAACCGCCCTGAAGCGTGAGCACGTTGTGATCGTGTCCGGGGAGTCCAAAGGTAAAGGAATACGCCCGCATTATTTTAAGCGGCGAGTCGGTTCCGTTGTTATATACGGCGCGTCGCGCTATTACGGAAGCATCGTCCCATACGGTATAGTAAAGATCTGCGGTAAAGTCGGAGTATTTATCCTTGAGACGCACGACCAGAGTTTCACCGCCGTCAAGAGAGGGAATTCCGTTTATAAGAGGCTTTTTTGAGAGTATCTTGTGCGAATCATATACGAGATCTATAAGTCTGTCACCCTCGGGGAACTGTACGTGTATAGCAGGCTCGCGGTAGTCTCCCGTGCCAAAGAAGGCAAGCTCACTCTGATAGAATTCGTATGACTCCTTGTCGGGAAAGCCACCCGAGGGGGCGACGGTAAAGGTGTTGCGTCCTTTTCGGTGAGTGAATGAAAGATCGTCGTGACCGATAGGCGCGCCAAAATAAAGATGGGAGAGATATCCCGTCTGAGCTACCCTGAATGCGTAGGTAAGTTCTTTTCCGTCAAGGAAAAAGGTTTTTGTGTTTTGGTCGAAATGTATAGCCATAATAATGCCTCCGCTGATTACTAAGAAAATTATAGTACAAATTCCGAGCAGAGTCAAGCAAATTTTAAATATTCATTGAAAAACACAAGAGTTTTTATGAAAAAAGACGGTTAACTATTGACGAGCGGCTTGTTTATATGGTACAATATAATAAATAAATTTGTATTTTTGGAGGTGGCTTTATGCCTACATATTATCTTGCGGTCGATATTGGCGCGTCCAGCGGACGCCATATTCTCGGTTGGATCGAGAACGGAAAGATTCAGCTTGAGGAGGTTTACCGTTTTCCTAACGGAATGAGTGAGAAGAACGGACATCTCTGCTGGGATCACGAAGCACTTGCAAAGCATCTCGTGCTCGGTCTTAAGAAGTGCGCTGAGATCGGTAAGATCCCCGCTTATATGGGAATCGATACCTGGGGCGTTGACTACGTTCTTATCGATAAGGACGGAAATATGATAGGAGACGCGGTTGGATACCGTGACTCCAGAACAGACGCGGCTATGCCCGAGGTCTATGGACTCGTTCCCGAGGAGGAGCTTTATGCTCGTACGGGAATTCAGAAGCAGAACTATAACACAGTATTTCAGCTTATGGCTCATAAGATGGAACATCCCGAGCAGCTTGAGGCGGCTGAGTTTATGCTTATGACTCCCGATTATCTCGGATTTACTCTTACGGGTGTGGCTCATCAGGAGTATACTATCGCAAGTACGTCCGCGCTTGTAAACATCAAGACGGGTGAGTGGGATATGGAGCTTATTGAAAAGCTCGGATACCCCAAGAAGCTCTTTGGTAAGCTTTACGCGCCCTGCGAGGTGCTTGGCAATCTCCGTCCCGAGATAAAGGCAGAGGTTGGATTTGACCTCACAGTTGTTCATCCCGCATCTCACGATACAGGCTCTGCGGTTCTCGCAATGCCCACGAACTCCGATAACGCGGCATACCTCAGCTCAGGTACGTGGTCACTTCTCGGCGTTGAAAAGGCAGAGGCAGATTCCTCCGAGAACGCACGTGAAAAGAACTTTACAAACGAGGGTGGTGTTGATCACCGCTTCAGATACCTCACGAATATCATGGGACTCTGGATCATTCAGTCCATCAGACGTGAGCTCGGCGGCAAGTACGGCTTTGCAGAGCTTTCTGCTATGGCAAGAGAGCTTGGCGACTGTAAGTACAGAATTGACGTAAACGATAAGTGCTTCCTCGCTCCCAAGAGCATGATAAAGGCTATCAACGATTATTGCGGCACTGAGGATATGCCCTTGGCAGAGCTGCTTTGCTGTGTATATCACAGCCTTGCAAACTGTTACGCTGAGGCTATCGCAAACCTCAAAGAGATCAGCGGTAAGCAGATCGACGCGCTCCATATCATCGGCGGCGGCTGTCAGGACGGCTTCCTTAATAAAGTGACTGCTGACAAGCTTGATATTCCCGTATACGCAGGACCCATCGAGGCAACCGCTATCGGTAATATTCTCGCTCAGATGCTCTCCGATAAGACCTTTGGCTCTATCGCAGAGGCAAGAGAAGCGGTATTCGCATCCTTTGACGTAAAGAAGATCTGAGTGATATGGCAAAGGAAAAGAGATTTATAAAAGTCTACTCAGAGGGCGCGGGTGCGTTTGAGATATGGGTGGACAAGCAAACAGGCGTCAATTATATCTTCCATAATGGCGGATATTCCGGCGGATTTACCCCCTTGCTCGATAAAGACGGCAAGGTAGTCGTAACTTCCGTTGAGGAATAAAATTAATAAATGTATTGTAGTAGCCTTGCAAGTGTAACTATCGGTGATGGTATCACGAGTATAGGATATATTCAAGCCCTCGGCACGCCGAGGGCTTTTGTTATGGGTTGAAATGTAAAGTGCGGTTTTATGGCGGACGACTATAATTCCGCTTGCGTTGCGTAGCAAGTTTGCAAAAGCAAACATTGCCTCCTCTCGCGTGGTCACCGCCACCTTGTACAATGTTTATTCAGCGTAGGGGCGACCATTGGTCGTCCGCGGGTCATTCGTGAATGACCCCTACGGCAAAAAACATTATACCGCATGCCCCACGCTCGACGGTCCACAAAAAATCCCTGACGGATCTTGTTAAAACCGTCAGGGAATCTTTATTATTTACTTATTACTTTGCAATTACCTTGCGGAAGCTCTTTTTGCCGCGCTTGAAGACCTTACCCTCAGCGAGATCTGCCTTGGTAAAGGTAGCTCTTACGTCGGTGATCTTGTCGTTGTCACAGGAAACTCCACCCTGCTCGATAGCACGTCTTGCCTCGGACTTAGAGGGAACGAGTCCCGCCTTTACGAGAATCGTGCCGATGTCGATAACACCGTCAACAAAATCCTCGTCACAAAGCTCGGACGTGGGGATCTCTGCGTCAGCGCCTGCGCCAAAGAGTGCCTTTGCGCTTGCCTCAGCCTTCTTTGCCTCTTCCTCACCGTGAACAAGAGCGGTAAGCTCGTATGCGAGTATCTCTTTAGCACGGTTAAGCTGTGCGCCCTCCCAGGTGTCCATCTCGTTGATCTGCTCGAGAGGGAGGAAGGTGAGCATTCTGATGCACTTGAGAACGTCTGCGTCCGCAACGTTTCTCCAATACTGGTAGAAGTCGTAGGGAGAGGTCTTTTCGGGGTCAAGCCATACCGCACCCGACTGAGTCTTACCCATCTTCTTGCCCTCGGAGTTGAGGAGCAGGGTAATAGTCATAGCGTACGCGTCCTTGCCAAGCTTACGGCGGATAAGCTCCGTACCGCCAAGCATATTGGACCACTGGTCGTCACCGCCGAACTGCATATTACAGCCCATTGTCTGATAGAGGTGATAGAAGTCGTAAGACTGCATTATCATGTAGTTGAACTCGAGGAAGGAAAGTCCCTTTTCCATTCTCTGCTTGTAGCACTCTGCGGAGAGCATACGGTTAACGGAGAAGCAAGCTCCTACGTCACGAAGCACCTCGATGTAGTTGAGGTCAAGCAACCAGTCAGCGTTATTTACCATAACTGCCTTGCCCTCGGAGAAGTCTATAAAGCGGCTCATCTGCTTCTTGAAGCACTCGCAGTTGTGAGCGATAGTTTCCTTTGTCATCATCTGACGCATATCGGTTCTGCCCGAGGGGTCACCGACCATGGCAGTACCGCCGCCGATAAGAGCTACGGGCTTGTTTCCTGCCATCTGAAGACGCTTCATAAGGCAGAGCGCCATAAAGTGACCAACGTGCAAAGAGTCTGCCGTGGGGTCAAAGCCGATATAGAAAACAGCTTTACCGTTGTTTATAAGCTCCTTTATTTCTTCTTCATCCGTTACCTGCGCGATAAGACCGCGGGCAACGAGCTCGTCATAAATATTCATAAATCCTCCTGATGCCAAACGGCATTTTTCATAATACTACAATATTATAAACTAAATTGCGCTGTTTGTCAACATCTAAAAGAAAAATATGGGGATACCTCAGACAAAATTGAGATATCCCCGGGCTTTTATCAGTTTAGTTTTAATGTTGTTCATTCATAACGGCAGCTTCTTGATTTTTCAACCGTCTTTTTTCGTAAAATGCCTCGTCAAAGGCGAATTTACTTCGGTTGAGTCTGTTGAGGGCATAGTTAAATCCAAAGCCGAGATATAGTACCGCAAGCACGCCGAGGTAGTAGGCGAGAAGCGTTGCCCAGTATTCCTCAAAAAGATTGAACATATATATGCTGTATCCGCCGTAAGGACACATTCCGAAGAAATTCTTGTGGAACAGCGCGTTGGTGATCACCACGCCCGTTATCACGGTATACATAAATATCGCCGCCCTTGAAAAATTGGGTAACGTAAGCTTTACCTTTCCGCTTGCGACAAGATAAATGCCGTACAGACTGCAATTCATATGACCGAGAGCGTCAAGCAGATAGTCTATTCGCGCCTCCTCCACAAAGCTGTAAATGTACGCGTACTGCGGCGTTATCATCATAGCGATGATCATTCCCACCGACAAAAACGCAATAGCGCATCTGAAGGCGTAGGCAAGCTTTTCCTTAAAGAGCCAGATAAATATCATAAACGTGAACGTAAAAGGGGATATATTGTCAAAGCTCAGAAAGGTGATCTTTCCGTCCTTTTGAAAGTAAAATATGTTAAGTCCCAGGAACGTTATCAGATTTATGGTGAGAAAGATCCAATCAAGATCTTTTTTCGGTTGCTCCTTTGAAAAAGCCATTATAGCCGTGATAGTAATGAAATATAGGGCTATCAGAACGCCGGTCATTCCCATCATTGACATAGTAGTAGACCTCCTTGTGCGTGATGGGGATCAATCGAATATCGAATCGAATCCCTCGTCCTTATCCGCGCCCGCCTCGGTATCTTCTTTTTCAGGACGCTCAAAGACGATATTGTCGTGATTGAGGACCCAATGGTCGTCGTAGGTCTCGGGGATCTTTTCGTCATCGGACATGATGGTTATAATAAGATCGGGGTTGTTGAATGCGCTGTAACCGATGAATTTTACACTCGCGGGGATAACTATCTCAGTAAGCGAGGGGCAGTTTTTGAACGCTCCCGATTTTATTTCGATAAGCCCCTCGGGCAGTATCACCTTTTGGAGCGAGGTGCATCCGTTAAAGGCGTCCTCACCTATTACGGTCACATTTTCGGGGATGGTGATCTCGGTAAGGGAAGAGCAGTTTTCAAAAACGTTGTCTCCGATACGTTCGAGCGTTTTTGAGAGGGTTATCTGTTCAAGAGCCTTGCAGCCTGCAAACGCACCCTCGCCGATGTTGATTATTCCGTCAAGGAAAAAGAGACTCGTGATGTATTGGCAGTTCTCAAACGCGCGTGCATTTATGCCGAGAACCTGTAATTCATCAAAATACGAGCCGACGTAAACGTCTCCCGTAAGCTCGCGGTAACAGCCGTTTATCACGCAGTAGTTACCGTTTTCGGGAACGTCGTATTCAATTCCCGCGGTGGTCTCGTATTCCCATACCGCCGTGACCGTTGAGTCCCCGGTTATCTTTGAAAATTGACCGCTCCATTTGAGCAGATAACAGCCACCTCTGGCAACGTTTGGGGGAGTTGCGTGGCCGCCTCGTCTTACCTCCTGAGTCAGAGAGCCGCTTATCAGCTCGCCGCCGTTGAGGTCAAAGGTGACCGTATATGTTTTTCTGCCTGCAAAAAGGATAAGCAGGAAAATAACCGTAACCGCGCAAATGAGTGCGCCGATGAAGATATGAAGTCTGTATTTTTTGATATGATTTTTGATCACGACAGTACCGTCCTTTCCCGTGAATTTTTTAATATTATATATATTATATCATATATAAAACGAACTTCAATCGGGAGATATGAATAAAGTTTTGAATTTCTACCTCATTTCAATGTTTTTTAACTGAATATTCAGTGACGGTATTGTGTAAAGTAAAAATGCGGTTTGTGCACACACGCACAAACCGCATTTTTACTTTGCGATAAGATATGGTTACTGATTTGTCTTAATAGAGTTCTCGTAGGACTCTACCATCTTCTTAACCATCTGACCGCCAACGCTACCTGCCTGCTTGGAGGTAAGGTCGCCGTTGTAGCCGTTCTTGAGGTTAACTCCAACCTCACTTGCGGCCTGCATCTTAAACTTGTTAAGAGCGTCCTTTGCCTCAGGCACTACGTTCTTGTTAGACATAATGATTTCTCCTGTCTTTTTTGTATCTATTTTATCGAGGCAGGGGAGAGATAAAACAGACTCGCACGTGCGTATCCGTTTTGTCTGCATGCCGCACAAGGTTCGCTTGCGCGTGCCGCATCACTCTCTTGCACTCTGCTATTATTTTGGACAGTAAGAAATCAAATATGAATGGAAATTTTACTCAATTTTTAAATAAGTGTGTGGAAGTGACTTATCTGTACAAAAGTCCGTTTTCCTTAAGGTAGGTATGGAGCATACCTGTCCAGTCGGTCTGGATAAAGTCAAAGCCGCGGCGCGCGAGCCAACCCCAACCGTCATCCATATCGGAGCAGAGCGCGGTGTCGTCGGAGTGACCTCCCGAGAGCTGATCGCGGTAGTTGTATATGATGGAGTTTACCCAAACGAGCTTGCCGTCCTTGTGCATCATCTCGATAAATTCGGGGGACGCAACCTCGGCGGTGTCCTTGGAGAATACGACCTCGGCGCCGATGTAATTGATATTTGAGTTCATAAGCTGCTCGTGAAGCGGGTGAGTGTTGCTTACGATGGGCATATAGGGAAGCTCGGGAGCTATTTCATTAAGCACCGTAAATACCTTGTCCGAAGGGGAGGATTTTACAATTATCTGATCTACCATATCGTGACGCTTTATCGCCTCGTATATTTCCTTGGGATGTCCCCAGAACTTATCAACGTTTATGTAGCAGCGACCCTTGAAGGTCTCGAATACCTCGTCAAGCGTGTTAACACCAAACTGTGTGTAAACTCTGTCGTAATTTACGAAACGGAGATTTTCGATCTGCTCGGATTTCATGTTTTTGATGCGCTCTGCGTGATAAAGATGCGCGCTCTCCATTCCGGGATGGAATACGTAGAGCTTGCCGTCAGCGCTCATTTCAACGTCTATTTCAATGACGTCAGCGCCTTGCTTGAGTGCTATCTCGTAGCTTGCAAGTGTGTTGCAAGGAATATTTCCCCCCGCGGCACCGCGATGGGCAACTATAAGGATTTTCTGCTTTGCAGACGTAAGAAGGTCGAATTTTTCCATATTCTTTACCTCGAAAAGTTATTATTGTATCACTATTATACTCCCATTTTTCGTCGGTGTCAATACGCTTGGCTAAATCCGCACGTTATATTTTAAGTAATTATCGTGGAGTACGGATGGAAAAAATACTGTTGATTTTTGCTTTTTGGTGTGATATAATGAACGTATAAACTGTTAAGGAGATCGCAGTATGAAAAAAAGACTTTTGATATTGGCATTTGCTTTTCTGCTTCTTTTTGTTATGCCTTCTTGTGAGGAAGATGATGAAGCAGCTAATGTTCCCGAAGAGCCGATCGAGGTGTGTGAGCATCAGAGTGGAGATTGGATAATTTCTGCTGAGCCTGACTGTGTTACTCCCGGAACGAGATATGCAGAGTGTATCTATTGCGGCGAGGTCGTAGAGACTGAGACTATTCTTGCGCTGGGACATAGCTTTAAGGACGGTCAGTGCAGTACGTGCGGTAAGAAATACAATATGGATCTTGAATTTATTTCTTACAATAGCGGTACCTGCTACGTCGCAGGGAAGGGCGAGTGTACCGATACGGATATCGTTATCCCTCCGGAATCTCCTTCGGGTGACAAGGTTGTCGCCATAGGCGATAGCGCTTTTCAGGGTAGTGATATCACAAGCGTTGAAATTGGCGATAACGTTACTGATATATATAATTGTGCCTTTGACGACTCTCGTGCGCTCAAGACCGTTATTATCGGTGACAGGGTTGAGAATATTGGCGAATATGTTTTCCGTGATTGTTCCTCATTGGCTTCTGTAAGCGTCGGTAAAAACGTTTCTTCAATCGGATATCAGGCGTTTTATGCATGTAATAAGCTTACTTGCATAGATTTACCGGCAGCGCTTTGCGATATAGGCGTAGCTGCTTTTGAGAAGTGCTCAAATCTTTCGCAGGTAGTTATCGCGAGTGGAAATGCGCCATTAAAGATAAGAGATAATGCGTTTGCAGAATGTATCGAGCTTTCGGAAATTATCATTCCCGATAATGCAATCTCCCTCGGAAACTGTGCGTTTGACGGTTGTATCAGACTTAAGTATGCGCACGTCGGTAACGGGATATCTATGATTCCCGAATACGCTTTCCGCGAGTGTCGCGGTCTTGAAGAAATAGTGATCGGAAGTGGCGTGGAAAGTATTGAGTATGAAGCCTTTTACAATTGCAGAAGTATGATCAGTATTCAAATTCCCAAATCGGTAAAGGCTATAAAGCCCGGTGCCTTTTTATACTGTGTGAACCTTGAGAAGATTTCGTTTGATAAAAACAGTTCTCTTGAAACTATTGGCGAAAGTGCATTCGCGAGTTGTGAGAAGCTCAAAGGGATCGAGCTTCCGGATTCTTTGACAAGGCTTAATAATTGTGCGTTTGATAACTGTACATCTCTTGAATACGTAGTGATAGGTAACAATCTCAGAGAGATACCGGAGTACGCTTTCCGTGACTGTCATGCGCTTACCTCTATAACCTTTGGCGAGAGTGTTGCAAAAATAGGATTCGAAGCATTTTACAATTGCAGAGCCTTGCAAAAGGTACACCTTAACTACGGTATTGCCGAAATTGAACCCCGAGCATTTGGCGACTGTGTCAGCCTCAATCAGCTCGTTTTCTCGTCCACGGTAGATAAGGTCGCTTACTCGGCATTTGAGGGCTGCGATATCCTTCGCAGAGTTTATTTTGAGGGAAATCAAAGGCAGTGGGAAAACATCGACTTTGGCGGAAACACTCACTTCGCATTTGATACGCCGTTCTATTATCAGGAAAAATACATCAGCGGCGACGCATATTATTACGATAATAACGGTGATGCAAAGATCTGGTATCCGAATCCGGATTCATTTTATACCGAGGAATATCGTCTTGACTTCCTTGAGATATGCGGTGATAACGTTATCGGAGACGAACTTGTGGGTATGATTTGGACAGTTGTGGATCAGGATATTGCTGATTGGGAAGCCGGCAAGATTGTTTCAGATCCTACATATATTTTTGACCCTTATGACGGTTATTTATCTAAAAAAGATCTTTATAAAGCCGTTCTTTTCGATCTTATGATCGGAGAGGATAATGAAGCAGGGTCGCAAAGTATTCTTGAGAGTACGTCCGTCGATCTTTTGAAGGATCTTATGACTGCTTTGGGTGGTGGTGATCCGACTGAAGGATTTACGATAGATAAGTTTGCTGAATTTTGTACTTTGAAGTCTGACTCTGAAATTATAGATGAATTCAAAACAATTATCGGTAAAGAGCATATTGACGTGTTTAATTTCATGGTATCTGCTGCCGGAAATATAACAGAGGCTGTACAGGCATTTTCAAGATACTATGCATTGCAGCAGTTAGAGCGTGGATATATCGACATTCTTTCGAGTATTGCTCAGAGCGGCGCCTTCCCATGGGATATGAGGCAGGCTGCTGAGGAGCTTATTGAGGCTTTTGAATTTGTTGCGGCTCAAACCAGTGATTTAGGTGTGATCAACTACCAAATGAAAGTATTTTTGGATGAGTCGGTGAAGGATCTTGATAAATATCTTCGCGATCAAACCTTTAACACAATAGCAAGCTTTGATAAAACTGGATTCTTTAAAACGGTAAAATATACGGGCAAGATTTACGTCGCGATAATGGAAAAATATAACATCGATCAGATTGCGCAGACTTATTATAAGTACGAGGGACTCGTATATATCAGACAGGTTTTACATGCTTATATTGAGGCACTTCCCGATTGCGATTATCTGAAACATGCAAATCGTGACAATGCTGTTGTGTATATGAATGCGATAGAGCTTTATCAAAAGGCGGTGCTTCTGGAGAATGAGTACGCAAAGGATGCATTTGCGGCGTATCGTGACAAGCCGGGTGGATGGGCTGACGATGAAGTTGATGAGCTTATCGAAAGAATAGACGGCAACACCCAAATCACAGCAAGCCTTTACAAGCAGTATGACGACGCTGTAAAGAACAGATATAAGCGTTATATCGCAAAA
The DNA here is from genome assembly GCA_045127215.1 of Eubacteriales bacterium. Classification (GTDB taxonomy): domain Bacteria; phylum Bacillota; class Clostridia; order Oscillospirales; family CAG-272; genus HGM12713. The sequence goes on from JBGVPV010000059.1 coordinate 24,974, forward strand.
TAAGGCGGCGGCTGATTCATAGGGCAGAGGGCAGAGATGCAGTTTGGCATCTCTGCCCTTAATTGTATTTATAATTTTATAATTATAAAATTTTATTATTCCGTTGAATTATTTTAAAAAATGTGGTAAAATAAAATGATAAATAATATTTAGGAGACGTACTTATGACAAACAAAGAAAAATTTCTTGAAATTTACAGATCCTGCATAACACGTGAGGGCGCTGACAAGCTGCTCGAATATATAGAGGCAAAGACTGACTTTTTTACAGCTCCCGCGTCAACGCGCTTTCACGGTGCGTACGAGGGAGGCTTGCTTGAGCATAGCCTCAACGTTTACGAGTGCTTGTGTGACTTTGTAAAGCGTCCGCGTTTCCGTGAGAAATACGGATTTACCTTTAGTGAGGAGAGCCTTGCGATAGCCGCGCTGCTTCACGATCTCTGCAAGACGAATTTCTATAAGACCGAAATGAGAAACGTCAAGAAGAACGGCACCTGGGAGAGCGTTCCTTACTACACCATCGAGGATAATCTTCCTTACGGACACGGCGAAAAATCCGTGTATATCATCTCGGGATATATGCGTCTTACTCGCGACGAGGCGTTTGCCATCAGATACCACATGGGCTTTTCAGGCCCTGAGGACGCAAATCAGGTCGGTCGTGCGCTGGAGATGTTTCCGCTTGCATTCGCGCTTTGCGTGGCGGATATGGAAGCGTCTTACTATATGGAGGGAAGCCCTCAGTAATCAAAAATTCAACTTAAAGGAGAAAATATATGAAAAACGTAAAAAGAGTATTTCTTATAGTTCTTGACAGCGTTGGAGCGGGCGAGGCGCCCGATGCGGCGGCGTTTGGCGACGTTGGCGCGCATACGCTGAGGAGCGTTTACAATACGGGGATATTGAACATTCCCAACCTTATCTCACTTGGTATCGGTAACGTTGACGGACTTGATTTTCTTGGAAAGACCGACTCTCCCCGCGCAAGTGTTGCGCGTCTTTGTGAGCTTTCGGGCGGCAAGGATACCACCATCGGTCACTGGGAGATCGCGGGTCACGTGTCGAAGAAGCCGCTTCCCACTTTCCCCGAGGGATTTCCTGCTGAGATCGTAGAGAAGCTCGAGAGTGCTTTTGGCAGAAAAATAATCTGCAATAAGCCTTATTCAGGCACAAAGGTGCTTGAGGACTTTGGCGACGAGCATCTTAAGACGGGCGCGCTTATCGTATATACCTCTGCGGATAGCGTTTTGCAGATAGCCGCTCATAAGAGCATAGTACCCCTTGAACAGCTTTACGAGTACTGTCGTATGGCGCGTGAGATAATGCAGGGAGACGACTTTGGCGTGGGTAGAATAATTGCCCGTCCGTTTGATACTGTTGACGGCGTTTTCAAGAGAACTGCGGAGCGTCACGATTATTCCATAGAAGCTCCCGACGGACTTCTCCCCGAGACGCTTATGAAGGCGGGACTTGACAGTATTGCCGTTGGAAAGATATCCGATATCTTTGCGGCAAAGGGCTTTACCAAGGCTATCTATACCCACTCCAATACCGAGGGAATGGAGGTTACCGACGCGGTAGCGGCGGAGGACTTCCACGGACTTTGCTTTGTAAACCTCGTGGACTTTGATATGCTCTGGGGACACAGACGCGACGCCGTGCTGTATGCTGAGGGACTTAACGCTTTTGATAAGTGGCTTGGCGGATTTGCGGAAAAGCTCGGCGAGGACGATCTGCTTATGATAACCGCAGACCACGGCTGTGATCCTGCCTTTACCAAGACCACAGACCACACAAGAGAATATACCCCCCTCATTATGTATCGCAAGGGCGCGGACGCTGTGAATTACGGTACGGTCAGCGGCTTTAACGCGATTGCCGCAACTGCCGCAGGCGCGCTTGGAGTTCAGCTTGATTGCGGTGGAAAAATTCTCGCATAAATTACAATTTCGGAGAACTGATATCTTATGAAGAAAAGTACGCAGAAGGGCTTTGTATATTTCCGTTATATTTTGCCCGTTGCGGTGACACTCATCATGCTTTGTCTGATGCTCGTGCCCGTTTATATGTATAATACCGCGGGAAAGCTTGGCGCATCCGTGTCACTTGGCGAGCTGCTTGAGAATTCCTGGGACACCGTCAGAGCATATATCTTTGGCGCTTCCTCCAAGAAGGACGCGGCAACTCTGCATTTTTCCAAGGTGCTCTTTGGAATTATAATAGGCGCGTGGACGCTTTTTGCGCTTGGCGTGGCGGCGCGGATATGTGCGACGGTCACGGCGCTTAAAATGTTCTATACAGGCGAGCAGGGAAGCTCGGGCAGAGCGCTGTTTTTGGCGATCGTTCCAAACAGAGCCGTGCTTTGTATTACCCACGCCCTCACCCTGCCTATATTCTTCATACCGATGCTCATGCCCACGCTTTATGCAAAGCTGCTCGGAACGGCAGTGCTTCTCAAATGCTCGCCCTTTGATATGGCGTTTATCGCGCTTGCGCTTTATATTGCCGAGGTAGTTGTTATATGCGTGAGCGCGGAATATGAGACTACCAATAAAATGAATCTTTTTGCCCACGCTCCTGGGACGGAGGCTCGGGTTGAGAGCCGCGTGCAAGAGCAAGAAGCGCCGTCAGACGACGGATACACAGGCTACGAGAGCCGCGCAAAGCAGGAGCAGCTTGCGCGTATTATGGAGCTGCTCAATAAAAACAAAGACGACAACGACGAGGAAAATAAATGAACGGAAATGCCATAGCGGCGCAGTACATAGATTTAAAAAGACAGCTTTTTGAGAGCTATTACAGCTTTCTCAACGAAGCACAGAAAAAAGCGGTATTTCAGACGGCGGGTCAGCTGCTCGTGCTTGCGGGTGCGGGAAGCGGAAAGACCACGGTTCTTGTAAACCGCGTAGGATTTATAATCAAATACGGAAACGCGTACCATTCCGAGTACGTACCGAACGACGTAAGCCCCGAGATGCTTGAGCGTATGAAGGCGGCGCTGTCGCTTCCGCGTGAGGAGCTTGGGGAATATCTTCGCGAGTTTTCTCACAGTCCCTGTCCGCCGTGGCAGGTGCTTGCCATAACCTTTACCAAAAAGGCGGCAGAGGAGATAAGAAGCAGACTTGCAGTGGCACTTGGTGAGAGCGCGGCGGCTGACGTGTGGGCAGGAACATTCCACTCAGTCTGCGTGCGTATTATCAGAAGCTACGCGTCCTTTATCGGCTACAATTCCGACTTTACCATATACGATACCGATAACACAAAGTCGGTCATCAAGGAAGTCATAAAGGAGCTTAATATCGACGATAAGGCAATGCCCGAGAAGAGCGTGCGCGCTGAGATCAGCAGAGCTAAGAATAAGCTTATGACTCCCGACCTTTACAGACTTGAGGTGCGCGGTGACTGGAGACGTGAGAAGATAGCGCTGATATACGAAAAGTATCAGGAAAGACTTAAAAAGTCGGGCGCGCTTGACTTTGACGATATAATAATGCAGGCGGTAAATATACTTGAAAACTGTGACGACGCAAGACGTTATTACGGCAATAAGTTCAGATACGTCTGCGTGGATGAGTTCCAGGATACCAACGAGGCACAGCTCAAGCTCACACAGCTTCTCGGTAGCGTGTGGAAGAACGTAATGGTAGTCGGTGACGACGATCAGAGTATCTATCGCTTCAGGGGTGCCGTCGTACAGAATATCATAGATTTCGGCAGACAAAAGGGAACACAGATCATCCGTCTTGAACGCAATTATCGCTCCACCGATTGCATACTTGACGCGGCAAACGCGCTCATATCAAAAAATACCACGCGAATGGGCAAACGCCTTTATACAGAGCGTCGCGCCGAGAGCCGTATAACTCTTCATCGTGCGGAAACGCAGAAGAGTGAGGCGGTGTATATCTGTGAGCGCATCAATGACCTTGTGGTGAGCGGCAAGTATAAATACCGTGATATCGCGGTGCTTTACAGAATAAACGCTATCTCAAGTGCTATCGAGCAGAGCATGTCCGCGAGCGGCATACCTCACGTAACGCTGTCGGGACAGAGCTTCTTCGAGCGAATGGAGATCAAGGACGTGCTTGCGTACCTTTACGTTATCGTAAATCCGCTTGATAGAGAAAGACTTAAGAGAATAGTCAACGTGCCGAGAAGAAAGATAGGCGCGAAGGCGCTTGAAGCGCTTATGGCGATCTCCGTGGAGCAGGAAATGGATCCCATAAGCATCATGAGACGTGCGGGCGACTATACCGCGCTTTCACGTAACGTTGAGAGCTTTGGTGCGTTCGCAAGAATGATAGACGCCCTGCGTGCCGAGCTTAATAGTGAGATCAGCCTCGAGGACTTTATCAGACACCTGCTTGACGCCTCCGGATACAGACAAATGCTCGTTGATGCGGGAGTTGAGGAGAGAGAGCGACTTGATAACCTTGAGGAGCTTATCTCCATCGCGACTGATTTTGAGAACGAATACCGTGAGAGCGCAAAGTCCTTTGTGGATGACGGCAGAGACGCGTGGTTTGCACAGCCCGATCTTACATCCTTTGGCGCGCTTAAAGCGTTCCTTGAAAGATGCTCGCTGATCGCAGACGTTGATAAATATGACGATAGCGCAGACGCCGTCGTGCTTATGACCATGCACTCGGCAAAGGGACTTGAATTTCCCGTTGTCTTCCTGCCTGCGATGGAGGAGGGAGTGTTCCCGGGCTCGCAGAACATAAATTCGGGTGAGACCGATGACATCGAGGAAGAACGCCGACTTGCATACGTTGCCGTTACGAGAGCCAAGGATAAGATCTACGTAACGCATACGCGTAACAGAATGCTTTATAACAGAACCTCGTATAATCCGCGCTCGCGCTTTATCGAGGAGATCCCCGAGAAGCTCATCAGCGACGAGACACCCGAGTACGATACGCTTGCGTACGTACCGCGTCCGACGGTCAAGACCTATTATTCCGCACCCTCGGAATATAGACAGATACCGCAGTCCTCACCTCAGAGAACAGCATACGGCGTGGGTAGTCCGTATTCCGTATCTAAACCCACACCCAAGCCTGCACCCAAACCTCAGGAGATACTCCAAGAGGGTGACAGAGTGCGCCATAGAGTGTTCGGAGAGGGCGAGATATTCTCGGTAAAGCCTATGGGAGCAGACGTGCTGTACGAGGTCATATTTGACACCGTAGGCACCAAAAAGCTCATGGGAAGCTTTGCAAAGCTTACAAAGATCTGAATTTAATAATAATTGGTGGAATGACCGAAATTAAAACGGCCGTTCCACCAATTTTGTTTTATCAATATTAAAATTGTGTTGGGCGATGTTCTCGACGGCCCAAATTAACGGTAAGTAATATTTGCAAAAGCAAACATTGCCGCCTCCCGCGTGGGCAAAATGTAACATTTACGCCCCACGAGATCCTTCACATCGCATCCCCTCGTTGTCATTCCCCCCGCGAAGCGAAGAATCTCGAGGGGATGCTCGTTCGAGGATGACAGCGTGGGGCGGCGGGAGGGAGAACCCCTCCCCTACGGATGAATAAAGGAATAAAATACAGCCTCGCCCTTGGGGAGAGGTGGCGGCGTAAGCCGACGGAGTGGGCATTTGTTTAAAAAGCGGGCGACTACAACTTCGCTTGCGCTACGTAGCAAGTTTGCAAAAGCAAACATTGTGGTCGCCCCTACGACGTCGTATGCTGATATGCGGTAGGGGAGGGGCTTGCTCCTCCCGCACGGTGCAAATGTAACATTGCGTGGGAATGGACCGTCGAGGACGCCGGTCCCTACAAGTCTATAATTTTGTCCCGTCCCCATTGTCCCGTCCCCATTGTCCAATAACTTATACGAGGAATCTGTCTTTTACATTTGTTGTAAAAATCTGTATTGCTTATGCTAAAAATCCCTTGCTTTTCATAGTAACGTATGGTATAATAAATTATAATTTAAAAGCAGGAGATACGATATGAAAAAAGTGATATTGATTTTGCTTTGCATGGGAATATTTGTTACAATCGTTTCTTGCAATAAAATAAATAAAATATATGATATGGATTTAAATAACAATTCTATTTCCAAACTCACAGATAATGATTCAAATAACCATAACGATATAGATAATAGTCTTAATAAAGATATAAGTGATGACTTTTCAAAATTAACTTTTTACGATATGAATAGTAGCTATGACAGTTTTTATATCAATAGAAAACCGATGGCTGAATATACGGTTACTGACGATTCTAAACTCTGTGTATATATACACGAATGGGACG
>JBGVPV010000060.1:0-28655 GCA_045127215.1 Eubacteriales bacterium
CCACTCAATACGGACGTAGTCAAAATCAACAATATGAGGGCAATGGCGAAAGAAATCAGTCGTCGAATAGAGTTCTTCATATAAAATCCTCCTGCGTCGTATATATTTTTGATAAAGGCGGAAGCCTTATCTGTAATTATAATATATCACATTTTTTTAAATATGTCAATATTTTGTATTATAAAAAAGCACTCCGCTGCAGCAGAGTGCTTTTGTTTTAAATTCGGTTTAGTTCGGTATCGTAAGTGATACGCCGTTGGAAGAGAACACTATATGTCCATTTTGGTCTGTACGGTAGATTGTATATCCTGCGGATTTCAGTCTGTTGAGCGCGGCATCCGTGGGATGTCCGTAAGAGTTTCCTGCGCCTACGCAAATTACGCCGTACTTTGCGCCAACTGCCTTAAGGAAGGATGCGGTGCTTGAATATCTGCTGCCGTGGTGTCCTACCTTTAGCACGTCACACTTAAGGTCTACCTTTGCATTTACAAGCTTGGTTTCTACCTCTTCGCCGATATCTCCTGTAAAGAGGAATTTTGTGCTGCCGTATTCGAGCATTACAACAATAGAGGAGTTGTTTGTGTCAGAACCTATAGCATTATAAAGAACGGTAATGGTCATATATTCATACACGTATACTGTACCCGCGTCGGGCTTTTTCGCTGTAAGACCTTCCTTGGTGATAGCGGAGGTGAAGTTTTTGTAAGCCGCTGTATTTTTGTTGGTATCCTTGGAGATCCATACCTCCTCAACGACGTGGTCGGTAAGTACCTTGGTAAGACCGCCGCAGTGGTCTGAGTCTGGGTGGGTGTTGATCATAAGCTCTACGTCGTCAACGCCCTGCTTTTTGAGATAATTTGAAACCGTCGTGCCGTAGTTTGCCGTGCCTGCGTCGATAAGGATATCACAGTCACCGACCTTGATAAAGATGCTGTCTCCCTGACCTACATCTATGTAATGCACGTAAAGCGTGGGGGTAGGAGGAGGGAGCTTGTCGCCCTCTGTTTTGCCGCATTCGGTACACGTCTTGGGAGCTTCCGTCGTAGCGTCCTTCCAGGTGTGTCCGAGAGCGTTTACGTATTCGGCAATATAAGAATCGTTGCAAAGAATGCAGATATACGTTGTATATCCCTGAGCCTCGCACGTGGGAGCCGTTACGGTTGCCTTATAATCGTGAACGGGCTTGTTATCACCGGTATTATCACCTGTGTTATCGCCTGTGTTGTCACCTGTGTTGTCGCCTGTGTTGTCACCGGTATTATCACCTGTGTTGTCACCGGTATTATCACCTGTGTTGTCGCCTGTGTTGTCACCGGTATTGTCACCGGTATTGTCACCGGTATTATCACCTGTGTTATCACCTGTGTTATCACCTGTGTTATCACCTGTGTTGTCACCGGTATTGTCACCGGTATTATCGTCTGTGTTGTCACCTGTGTTATCACCGGTATTGTCACCGGTATTATCGCCTGAGTTGTCACCTGTGTTGTTATCTCCGTTCTGACCGTCATTGGTGTCATTGGGAGGTATAATTATAACGTCGGGGTCTGTGGTTTGGCCGTCATTGAAAATATTATTGAGTGAAAGATCACAGCTTGTCAAAAACAATAATACTACCAACAACAAAGCGAGAATTTTTCTCATACCTTAACTCCTTTTTTATTGATATATATTATTTTATCATATTTTGGCGGACTTGGCAAGTATAAAGTGAAAAATAATATTTATCAGTAACGATTGACAAAGTACGCCCGATGTGCTATTATATACTTACAAAGCTTTTATACAGGAGGAAATAAAAATGGCTTTTGGATTAATTTTTAGCGCGTTATTTATAGCAGTTGGCGCGATAGGTGTTGTTGCGTCATTGCTTAAGTACAAGAAATCAAGAAGACTTAGCATCGTAGGCGTTGCTGTAGTTTTAGTGGCGATAGTGGGCTTTGGCCTCGTGCCTTCCAGCTTCCATACCGTTGAAGCAGGTCAGATAGCGGTAGTTAAGTACCTCGGTGAAGCAAAAGAGGTGCGCACTCCCGGTACGTATTTTGATTTCTGGGTTACTAACACCTACGAGTACTATGACTCCAAGGTTCAGAACATGGAGATATCTACACAGGCGTACTCCAAGGACGCTCAGACTATGAATATTGCGATGAACGTTCAGTATAAGATCGATTCTTCAAAGGCACTTGATATCGCTAACCAGTACGGTACTATCGATATGCTTGCAAACAGAATTCAGTCCATAGCTATCGAAAAGACTAAGGCTACGCTTTCGTCTTATTCCGCTATGAACATTATCGAGACCCGTTCACAGATCTCTCCTCGCGTTGAAGGCATCATTAAGGATGCGGTAAACGATGAGTATTGCGTGGAGATAGTTGCGGTGGTACTTACTAATATCGACTTCTCCGATGCGTTTGAAAAGACGGTTGAGGACAAGATGATAGCAGAGCAGGAAAAGCTTAAGGCTGAGTATGAGAAGGCGACCGCTATCGTTAATGCTGAGAAGGAGCTTGAGGTTGCAAAGCTTGGTGCTCAGGCAAAGCTTGAGAAGGCTAAGGCTGACGCTGAGGCTCAGATAGAGGTTGCAAGAGCTGAGGCTGCTGCCGTTAAGCTCAAGTCCATAGAGGTTGCGAGAGCGCTTGGCTTTGGCATCAAGGAGATCGAAGTTAAGGGTGAAGAGGGAACAGTTACCGCTATTGAGTACGAGATCGACTTTGAGGGCAAGAGTGTTGAGGAGATAAAGCTTATCACCGATTACCTTCAGTACATTGAGTATCTCGGCAAGTGGGACGGCAAGCTTCCTACCGTTATGACCGGTGATTCGGCATCTATTATGATTCCCGTAGAGCCTAAGGCTGAATAATTTATAATAAAAAACGCTTTTACCGCGATCGCGGTAAAAGCGTTTTTTTATTACGTTATTTAGTTTTGCGGAACAAAGCCGCCGAGGTCGGTGTTTCCGAGCATAATATCCTTGATATTCTGTATTTCCTGTGCGGTAACGCCGATGGAGAGCAGGTAGCTCTCAACCTTTTCGGAAAGGTTAGCGCCCTCGTAGGTGTCGAGCTTATCGAGGAATTTGTGGAAGTTCGTGCCGTACTTCGTGCCCTTGGCAGAGTTTCTTTCCTTGTAGATGGAGAAGCTGGTGAACTCGTAGTCGTGAATGAGATCCTCGTAAGAAACGCCGAGAAGCGCGTTGATGAGGAAGGAGAGAGTACCCGTTCTGTCAGCACCGCCCGAGCAGTGGAAGTAGATGGGGTAATTCCTCTTGTCTGCAAGGAGAGAGAATATGTAACGAACGTTCTCGGGAACGTCAAATATCTCGTGGTAAGCTATAAGCTTGGAGTATTCGAGGTTTGCTCCGGGAATGGGGCTTTCGGTAAGATTACCCGCCTCGGAGCCGAATCCGCGGACGTCAAGATCGGTCTTGATGCCGAGAAGCTCACTCATAAGCTTTTCACCCTCTTCGGTGAGGAAGCTGTTATAGCTGTTGTAGGGACGGAGTGAACCGCCGCGGTAGAGAAGTCCCTGAACGGTGGTCTTGCCGTCTGCGGTCTTGTAGCCGCCAAGGTCACGGACGTTGTAGATGCCGTCAACGCGCATTACGCGAGGGCCGAGGTCGGTGGTCTTGAAGGTGGTCTGAATGCTTGCGTATTTTTCACCCTTGAAATAGGTAACGCTGCAATAGTAGGTCGTATCCTTATAGAGATTGTAGAGGTTGTATCCGGTAGCTGTGGAGTCAAGCGTTACGGTGATAGCGTCGGTATAATCCTGATAAGGACTGTATTTGAGCTCGTATTTATCGGCAGCCTCGGGGAGCATGAAATCCCATTCGATAGTTATGGGTCTGTTGGGGTTGTCCATTGCCTTGTAGTAGTCGGCAACGTTTGCGCCGGGCTCTGCGGTTATGTAGTTGTAAGCCTTGGTTACGTAGGGAACGAGGGCGTTGCTATCGTCCTTGAGTCCGTCGACGGTTATTGCGGCGTCGGGGGCGGCGAGCTGATTGTTCTCGGGGGTGTTATCTCCTTGCTGATCTTGTGTGCATCCCCAGAAGCTAATTGAGGACAGGCAAATAAGCAGACAGAGAAGGAAGGAAATTATTCTTTTCATGGTGTACTCCTTTATGGTGTAATTTTAATAGCAAATGTAATTATATCACAGGGCGGGGAATAATTCAAGGGGCTTTTGGAATTTAAAGTGGAGAACGCAAAAAATGCTTGACATATAAAATGAAATATGGTATAATAATTGACGTTGTAAATAATGGGATGTCGCCAAGCGGTAAGGCACCAGACTTTGACTCTGGCATCCGTCGGTTCAAATCCGGCCATCCCAGCCAGCAGAAAAGGCACGCCATCGGCGTGCCTTTTCTGCTGGCTTGGGATCCGTCTTTGCCGAGCATTTGCGCTCGCGCAAATGCGTCGGTGCACATTCGCCGCTCGGAGATCGGGGAGCTCGCTCACCAGGCGTAGAGCGAGCGAATCACGAAGCGAAGCGGAGTTACCGGCCGGAGAATACAAGCCTTCGGCTTGATGATATCCAGCCCTATGGGCTGATGATATACAATTCTTCGCATTGGTGATATACCGCAACAAGTTGCGGATGAGATACACGCCTTTGGCGCGATGGGGACGCGAGGTGCAAAATTTTGTTGATGCATTTCGGGCATTTCGGGTCTGTAGACAGATTCGAACCGGCGAAAGCCTTCCTCCGAGAGGAAGGTGGCACGCGGAGCGTGACGGAAGGAGCCTGCGTAACTTTGAGTTTTAGGTTGGCTTTATTGTAACGCGCTCTCCCTCAGTCGCCTACGGCGCCAGCTCCCTCCCGGAGGGAGCCTATTTGCGCGAAACACTTGAAATATTTACGAATTTGTGGTATAATGAAAAAAAGAAGGCGGTGAATCAAATGAAAATTTCCTTTTTTAAAAACGAATCTCATTTTCATCCGCGTATATCATATACTTTTGAAAATGCAGAATTGATTAGAATAGATGATAAAATACAAAATCTAAAGAAATATTCTACATGGTTGTTTATGCTCCCATTGTTGATTTTTATATTTGTATTTTACAAAAATCTTGGCTCAAATTCTACTGTTTTGATTGCCATAGTGATTCTTTGCCTTCCCATACATGAGTTGTGTCATGCCCTATTTTGTTGGATAGCTGGAAGAAAGGTTGAAAGAATATTCTTTTTCCCTTATAAAGGAGTTTTTTCTGTTCCGACTGCGTATGTAAAACCTGTTTTCGGGGTTTGGAATAAAAACCAAGTTCTTTTGTGTTCTATGTTCCCACTCATTCTATTGTCATTTGTTCCTGCATTGTTAGCCGTTTTTATTCCCTCTTTAAAAATATGGATGATATTTCTCTCACTATATAATCTTTCGGTATCAAGCCTCGATATTATCGATATACTTTACTTTCTCAAATTGCAAAAAAACTGTCTGCATTTTAGAGACTTTATTCTTACGGTAAAAGACGCCGATAAACCTATTATAATTCATCGGCTATCGGTAACATCGAAACTTGATAAAATAGATCATATTTGCTTTCAGTACGCCAATAACCAATTAACGGAAATAAATCCTCCCCCCGAATCGTCTGAAACAATCAAATTAAAACAAGAGTTTATCAAACAATTTAATCTCGATTCGTAAATATGCCTCATAGTTTTCTACATAGATTTCCTTTACAACCATGGCGTTGTGCCCCGGAAGATAGCGGTCAAGTGTAACCCCCATCATCGCCAAGGGGGTAGTCTACCCTCGTGAGAAAAGACGTGCATCCAAATCGGACACACATCACAGCATAAAAGACACCCACTCGGGTGCCTTTTATGCTGGCTGGGATCCGTCGACCCCTACAAAATTTATTTACAAAGCCAAAGTTGCAACGGCATTTTGGACAGATTTGAACTGCTGAACGGCTTGTTTTCACCCAACGGGTGAGTCGGTACGAAAAATGCGTTATTGATTTGCGCTGTATTTGGTGCTATAATAACTACATCAGGTACTTGAAAAACGCATTTTTACACAATTCGGGAGGAACGTATATGGATATTGGAAACAAGATCAAGCAATTGCGGCAAAGGATAGGCGTGACGCAGGAGCAGCTCGGAGAGAGAATAGGCGTCAGCGCTCAATCTATATCAAAATGGGAGACGGGAGTTACTATGCCCGATATCACTTTATTGCCGAGCTTATCGGGTGAGCTTGGAGTTACCATCGACGAGCTTTTTGATCTGTCGGTCGAGCAGAAGCTGCAACGGATAGAAAGGCGCATTGAGGTTGAGGAGGATTTCTCTGACGACGTGTTTTGCGAGTACGAAGACATGCTGAAAATTCAGCTTGATGAATATGAGGACAAAAGAAGAATACTCAGTCTTTTGGCTCAGCTTTACCATCACCGCGCGCAGACGTGTCTCGGCAAGGTCAGCAAATACGCCCGCGAGGCGATCTTAATGGCGCCTGAGGTGAAGGACTGTCAATGGCTGTTGCAAAAGTCAGACGGGGCGACGTCGTGGGATTGGAACTGTGCAAATCACACGGACATCATTGATTTTTACAAGCGTGTGATAGAAAATGACACGGTAATTCCTCGGAGTCCGTTACCTTACTACTATCTTATAGACAATCTGATAGCCGATCACAGAACCCGTGAGGCAGAGGAATATCTTGACAGATGCTCGCGTCTGCCTGCGTACAGACCTTTTCTGACTCCCGTTTACAAGGCGCACATCGCGCTTGCGGAGTATGATGAGAAGCGCGCGGACGGTATTATGGAGTCGGCGCTAGTAGAGTTTGCGGCTGACGGGGGATTTCTTTTTGAGATGGCGCAGTACTACGCCTGCAAATGCGAATATGATAAGGCGGTAGAATATTACGAGCGCTCGTGGGATGCCGAAAGCGGCAAAAAGCCGAGATACACGGACGCGCTTGAGGGTATTGCGACGGTATACTTGATAAAGAACGATACTGAGAAAGCAATACAAACCTACGACAGACTTATCGATTGTCTCAAGAGCGAGTGGGGCTATAAGGACGATGATGCGGTGGTCATAGACGCGTTGCGGAAAAAGAAAGCATTGATTAAGTAATACACCTTGACAAAACCGACAAAATATGGTATAATATGCTAAACGGTAGTCTTTTGCTGATAAATGAGCTCATAATTTATTAGCTTGATCCGAGGCTTTCGATCGAGACATTTTGATGGGTTAAGAGAGGGTAATTATTATGACGTGTAACAAAAAGATGACTAAGAGAGTGTTATTGGTTATTGTTGTGATGACTATGATGCTTTCGCTGACAGGCTGTGAAGGTTTTTCACTCCCCGATATCAGTTTGCCGATCGATACCGGAAGTGAAGTTGCTAATACCGTTATAAACGTAATCTGGCACATACTCGCGTACGGCGTTCTTGCTGTTGTGGCTGTCGTTGTCGGAGTGTGGCTTATAGCTCACGCGGCTATTGCGGCTGCTATCGGCTTTGGTGTTTGGTTAGTTACTTTGATCGTTAAGTTTTTTATAGGACTCTTTTAAAGTATATTTTATCAGGAATATAATAAAGGACAGGGGATCATGCGTTCTCTGTCCTTGTTTTTTAGCATTTATTATTTAAAATGTGATTTTTAAATATTTTTCACAAAAATCTATTGACAAGTGGGGTGAAATATGGTACAATTACCCTCCACTCAGCTGTGCATCTTTCCGTGTTTCTGTATCAAACGCGGCAGGGTGCTTTTTTTGACCCCGAGAAAAAGCCAAGAAAGGAAGTAAAAATGAGAAAATACAAGCTATCAACAGCACTTGATATAGACGATATACTTATGGAATGCACGAGCTACGCGATAAAGCTCGCAAATGAAAAATACAAATTTGATCCCCCTATGACCATTTACGAGAAGGACAGATGGGGAAAGATAGGCACGCGAATAGACAGCATATACACGTATTTTAACGACCCCGAGTTCTATCGCACTCAGCCGGTTTACGAGGGCGCAAAGGAATTTGTGCGAAAGCTCAGTCAAATGACCGAGGTGTTCGTTTGCACCGCCGTGCCTCCGCAGTTTATGGGAATACGTGCAGAGAGGATAATGGAGGAGTTTCCTGAGATACCTGCCGACCATATTTACATGGGAGCGAGAAAGGAGAACATTCACACCGATCTTTTGTTTGATGATGCGATGCACAACATTCTTACCTCAAACGCAAAATATCCCATACTGATGCGACGTCCTTGGAATCAGGAAGCGACGGGAATGCTGGCGGTAAATAATTATGATGAATTTCTCAAGGTCGTTGAGATAATTGCCGAGGGGTATCTGACGGGACACGGTGACTCCGATCCTGCTGCGTCGGATATTGTTGTACTTGTAGGCCCGTCCAGCACGGGTAAATCCAAGCTTGCGGCGCGGTTGCTCGAACAGGACTCGCGTTTTGAAAAGCTCCCCAGCTATACCACCAAGGACCCGACCGCCATCGAGGAGAACCCGTGGTATAACTACGTGTCTCTGGAGAATTTCCGTGAGATGTGCGATAGCGGAGAGATGCTTCAATCCACTATGTATGCAGGTCACGGCTACGGCTCTAAAAAGGCGGATATTGAGAAGATTCTTGCGGGTGGCAAGCGCGTGCTGACGACCATGGATATCTGTGGCGCGATGTCGCTTAAAACGCAGTTTAAAAAGGTCACCACCATTTATCTGAAGCGCGATAAGAAATCTCTGATGACTAATATCATCAAAAAGAATTCCTCGGTCGAGGACAAGGTCAACCGTCTGACAGCGCTCGAATACGTTGACAAAAACGCGGCGCTTTGCGATTACGTGATCAGCTTTGATGATTACGATGAGGCGCTTGAACAGCTTTTGAAAATTGTAAAATAAAGCGGAGATACTATAAAACACAAGCAAGAAGCACCCGCCGAGACGGGTGCTTCTTGCTTGTGTTTGTGTTTGTGTGTTTATATATTGCCGCTCAATATCAATCGTGTGTTTCGATGAGTCCGTAGTCGCCGTCACGGCGCTTATAAACTACGTTTACCTCGCCCGTTCTGTCGTCCTTGAAAACGAAGAACTCGTGATCAAGCAGATTCATCTGCATAATTGCTTCCTCAGCGGACATCGGCTTGAGGGAGAAATCCTTGCGGCGAATTTTGAATTCAGCCTCTTCCTCGAAATCCTATCCCGTGTCTATTATGCCACCGTCAAACGCACCGCTGCGCAGTCTCTTTGCAAGTCTGGTCTTGTTCTTGCGTATTTGTCTTTCGATGACGTAGACCGCTTTATCAAGCGCGTTTCTGAAGGTTTCATCCTGAACCTCGCTGCGGAAGATAGTGCCCGATGAAGACACTATCGTGATTTCCAAGCACTTTTTATTATGCTTTGCGCTGAGCGTAGCGGTTGCCGAGCATTCGTCGTCGAAATACTTGCCGAGCTTGGCAAGCTTATTCTCAATGAGAAGCTTCATTTCGTCCCATACGTTCATCTGTCTGCCAACAATAGTAACCTTCATTGTGTGTCCTCCTTTAAAATCCAAGATACTTGAGGATATTATCCTCAGCTTTATTATAGCACTTTTATTTCGGTTTGTAAATAGTGTTTATGAATTTTTATAAAAAAATATATTTTTTGTGTAAATTGCATAAATTTTGAGAGAAAAATTATACATTGGGGGAGTATGAGCGAGAATTTTTTGAATACTTTTGGTAAAAAACTGTTGAAATTCGGTTGTGTATATGATAAAATAATAGGAGAAATTTATATACGGAGCGAGTTTAATGAACAAAAAGGGCATTATCAGGATAGCAATTATATTCATAGTTATCGTTGCGTTGTTATTGGGTGCGTGGGGGATCGGCAAAGAGGATCTCGGAAGAATATTTGATTCCATCTTTCCCGACAGCAGCACAAGTAATGGCAGAGACGACGACACGACGGTTGTAGTCGAGGGAGAGCTTGAGATACATTTTCTTGAGCTTGGAAATAAATATACGGGTGACTGCACCTACATAAAGGCGGGCGACAAGGATATTCTTATTGACGCCGGTTCAAAGGCATCAAGCATTGAGACCATAGACGCGTATATCTCGCAGTACGTCACCGACGGCACGCTGGAGTACGTTATCGTTACTCACGCGCACGAGGATCACTACGCGGGATTTGCGACGTATGAGAATCAGCAGAGCTTATTTGATCTTTACGAGTGCGAGGTGATCATAGACTTCTCGCAGATAACCTCGGGCAAGGAAGACACCAAGATGTACGGCAACTACATTCGTGAGAGAGATGCTGAGATCGCGGCGGGGGCGGTTCACTATCCTGCGGACAAGTGTGTTAAGGAGCAGGGCGGTGTGTTTGACCTTGGCGACGGAATGACGCTCACGGTACTTGACAGCTACTATTATTATAACAGAGCAAGTAATGAGAACGATCACTCGGTATGCACGCTGATTAGTGATGGCGCTAACAACTATCTCTTTACGGGAGACCTTGAGGAGAAGGGCGAGGAAAAGCTGGTTCAGATGAACGATCTGCCTCGCGTTAAGCTCTACAAGGCGGGACATCACGGCTCCAAGACCTCGTCGAACGAAGTTCTGCTAAGAGTAATACAGCCTGAGATAGTTTGCGTATGCTGTTGCTGCGGAAGCCCCGAATATACTGACACCAAGATAAATCAGTTTCCCACTCAGGCGTTTATCAATCGAGTTGCGACCT
The DNA here is from genome assembly GCA_045127215.1 of Eubacteriales bacterium. GTDB lineage: Bacteria > Bacillota > Clostridia > Oscillospirales > CAG-272 > HGM12713. Next base: position 10,719 of record JBGVPV010000060.1, read on the forward strand.
ATACCGACCGAGTTTACGTTACAACTCTTTGCGTGGACTATAAGAAGGGTGAGTTCACCTCAATGAACGGAAATATTATCGTGCGTTCCTCAAAGGGAACGGTTACGGTGGTGTGCTCGGCATCTCAGACTGTACTGAAGGATACCGAGTGGTTCAGGGAAAACAGGACCACGCCAAACGCTTGGAAATAATATATCAAAGACTGCAGATGCGAGTTGTAGCTGCAGTCTTTGGTCATTTTTGAAAAGGTTTTGAAATTCCTAAAAAGGAATAAAAATAACCGATATAAATGAAATTTTAGTATAAAAATATCGAAATAAGAATATTTTTTGAAAATAATTTTATCATTGTACTGTTAATTGGACACTATGTGTGCTATAATATAGCTACAGAGAAGGCCAGATGCCTTCTGAAAAATTTAAGGTAGGTAAAATTATGAACGCTAATATTCAGATCGATAGAAATCAAAATCAGGAGCTCGGACTTGTGTCTGAAAATTGTAACTGCTCCATATATTCTATGCTTACAGTTGCGGGTGGAATTCTTCTTGCTATTGGTACGGTGATCTATTCCGCTATCGTAATGTAAGTAAATTTTAAAAGTGCCGACGTGCGTCGCGCGCTCTGCGGCGCAAATAATGGCGGAGGATACTTATGGCAAGAAGCTCAAATCAAAAGCTTAAACTTTTATGTCTGGCAAGGATATTTATTGAGAATACCGATGCAGCTCATACGCTGACTCTGTCACAGATCGCCGATGAGCTTGGCAAATACGAGATCAGCGCGGAGCGCAAAAGTCTTTATGACGATATCGAGTGTCTGAGACTTTTCGGGCTTGATATATGCGTGCGCCGTGATCGCAGGGTTGGGTATTATCTCGGTAAACGCGATTTTGAGCTTACTGAGCTTAAGCTGCTGATCGACGCGGTAAACTCCTCTAAGTTTATAACAAGCAAGAAAAGCGCGTCGCTGATAAAAAAGATAGAACGTCTTGGCGGCAAGCATGACGCGGCGTTGCTTGACAGATATGCTGATGCTTACAGCACTCCGAAAGCGGAAAACGAGGAGATATTCTGCAACGTGGATATGATCTCCCGCGCTATTACTCAGAACCGCAGAATATGCTTCAAGTGCTTTAGCTGGGGGATCGACAAGCGCCGTGAGATACTTGGAGCGGGGCAGTTTTACTGTGTGAGTCCTTGGGCTCTTGTGTGGTACGGCGAGGAATATTATATGATCGCTTACGATAGCGAGTCCGCTTCTATCGTGCCGTACAGAGTTGACAAAATGCTTGAGCTTTTTGTGGATCGGCAGAACAGAGAAGGCGTGGCGGAATTTGAGGCGTGGGCAAACGACGCCTACACCAAGCAGAGCTTTGGACTTGTGGGCGAGGGACTTGCAAACGTCAGACTTTCCTGCGACGTCTCGATTATCGACGAGGTCATAGACCTTTTTGGAAAAAATATAGTTATCGCGAATTACGGCGGACGTTTTGAATTCACCTCCAAGGTCATGCTTGGAAATAAGTTTTACGCGTGGGTCTTGTCCCACGGCGAGCACGTGAAGATAATAACGCCCGAGTCGCTGAATGATAAAGTGCGGAATCTGACTGCTCCTTACGCACCACTGAATAAGGAGATTTAAATAAATATAAAAAACACCCCGAATGGTTAACCATTCGGGGTGCGTTTTTGTTCTGCGCTGAATGAATCAGCCCATCAGCCTATGCCGTCGCTGTCGTCTTGTATATCTCCACCGCTGATGATATTGTCGATGATATCGTTGATATCAAGTCCGGGAATATCAAGACAGGTTCCGACCTGCTTGAAGGATTTGCCGTTGGAGGTATAGAATATATTCCATCTGTCGTTGTCAACGTCCCAAACTGCTGCATAGGATTTCTTGAATTCGGGATCGGTGAAGGTGGGGAGAGTTGTCAGCACGAGGCTACCAAACTTTGCTTCCTCCTTGCCTGAGCCTTCCTTGGTCGTGTAAACCGCAACGCTCTCGGTTGAGGTGTAATACAGGGTATTTGAGTAATCGTGCATTACGATGCTGCCTGCGTCGTCTGCGATTCTCGTGGTCTTACCCTTTGAGGAGTGATAGAAGCTAAGTCTGCCGGAATCGTTGAGCCAGTAGACGTTGCCCTTCTGAGTGATGGCAAATTCAGCGATGTCCTCTGCGATCTTCTCGGGGGTGTGGCTCTTATCGGAAAGCTTTATGCGCTGAAGGGTGGATGACTTATTAACGTAATAGAAGTAGTCACCGTCGGGGCTGAACTGTCCCTGATAGGAGCAAATACTTGTACTTTCGTATTTCTTATTCAAGAAATATGTGGGAGAGCTTGTCTCGTCGTCGCCGTCGATTCGCTCAAAGTATGTCTTCTTGAAGGTGGACGGGCGAGCGATCTTAGCGTCGGTGGATACGGGAGCGCATACGCCGTTGCCTATCTTGTGAGGCTCTTTATCGTCGTCAAGCTTACGGGGATTGAAGGAATAGATATAGGTTGCAATACCTGTTTCGGTATTGGTGGTATAAACTATTTCGTTGCCTGATGCGCTTACCGAGATAACGTTCTCAAAGCCCTCGTCGATGAGGTACTTGTCGTCCCCCGATACTACGTAGAATGCCTTGGTAACTCCGTCCTTTGAGGATATGCCGTAGCCGAATACGAACTTGCCGTTATCGGAAATGGCAACAGGAAGGAGATACTTTGCGGATTTCTGAGGCAGGCTGTCGCGGTAAGTATAGAGGTGGAACTCGCCTGTGTTGGAGTCCGTCTGAGCGTAAGCAACGGTGCTTCCGTCTGCGGAGATCTTGAATATGTAGTTGTACTGACCCTTAGCGGAGGTATCTTCCTTAAGGGATGCGTAATCCTTGGTTATTCTTTCCTCGCCGTGTTCTTCGGTGTAAAGGTAAACGCCGTTTCCAAGCTCAAGCCATACGACAGCGGGAGAGAGGCTTGCGGTAGCAAGCACCTTGGTTACGGGTGCGCCTGTGATGGTGCGTATCTTTTTGCCCTCGGCTACGTGAACGAGGTAGCCCTCGGCGCCGTTCTCTATGATGTATGCAAAGGAGCGGTCCTCGGCGGTGATAAGCTCGATCTCGTTATCGTATTCACCGATAATCTTGCCGTTATACAAAACTCGCCAGATACCTGCGTCGTCGCAGTTGTACATGTAGACGTTTTTCTCAAGCTTTACGTCCTTGTTTGACGCGCTGATAAATATTATGGTGAGCGCGATAAGTGCGATAAGCGCGACCACTGCGACAAGGGCAACGATCACAGATGAGCGCTTAAATCCTCCGAACGCGAACATAGGCTGTGGGCGGCGCTGACGGGGCGCTTGCTGTTGACGGGGAGCTTGCTGACGACGGGGCGGCGCTTTTCTCTGCGGCTGTGCGTACGCGCCAAAGTCATCGGTATCGGAATGAGCTGACGCCTGCGTCGGATTTTCTACTCTTTGTCTTGCCTGCGGATTGGGTGCGGGCGAGGCTTTTTTATCATTTTTAAAAAGCATATAAACCTCCGTGGAAATTTATTTTTTTATAATTTTTTTATAATATTAAATATCAGTTTATTATAACATAAAATGTGTTATTTTTATATGACATATTATTAATAAATAATGAATAATGAGTTAACACGTCAACATCTTGTATATAGAATATTTTTAAAACGCCATATTTTGTCGTAAAATCGCGAAAAAAGGCAGGTGGAATTTTGTGGGGGGCTTGTCATATCCGAGGGTGTACGGGCATATTATTTCGTATGAGGAGGTGAGTGCGTGGCGGTAGTGATCGATGCGCGGTCAGCGATACGGCGATCTCCTGATGATAAGCTTCTGAGGCTGTTTCCTGTGGGTCTTCGTGCGGAGCTTGACGGATTTTACCGACGGGGAACTTGCATTTACGAGGTGCGACTGCGAGCTGAAAAATGCGCGAGTATCGTATGCGACACGGGAAACGTCGCGCTCTCTTGCGTTTTGAGTCGCGCTGAGCTTGCAGAAATACTTACTGAGCTGTGCGAGCATTCCTTGTACGCTCACGCCGATACCATCTGCGGCGGTTATATTACGCTTGAGGGTGGTGTGAGAGTGGGAGTCGTCGGTAGGGCGGCTGTGAGTGGGGGACAGGTGTGCGGCGTGTACGATATTTCCTCGCTTTGCTTTCGTTTGCCGCAAAGGATAGAGAGCGTCGGTGAAAATCTTGCGGCAATGCTGAGAAAAAAGCGGTGCGGCGCGCTGATATATTCGCCGCCCGGTGTGGGCAAAACTACGCTTCTTCGAAGTCTTGTGGCGCGTCTTGCGGATCTTGACAGCTCGGCTGGGGCTATGCGAGTTGCTGTGGTCGATACCCGTGGCGAGCTTGGGGTATATCTTAATTCAAAAGCGCTTTGCGTCGACGTGCTGTCGGGGTATCCGCGCGGTATTGGAATTGAGATAGCGGCTCGGAGTCTGAACGCCGAGCTTGCCGTTTGCGATGAGCTTTGCGGCAAGGCTGACGTTGACGCAGTTATTCAGTCGAGAAACAGCGGCGTTCCCGTGCTTGCAACGGCGCACGCTCAAAGCCTTGAAGCACTTATGCGCAAGAGCGATTTTCGTCGCTTGCACGAGGCGTGCGCTTTTGAGTATTACGTCGGAATTCGCAGGCTCTCGGCGCGCAGGGATTTTGAGTATGACGTGGTAAGTTGGGAGGAGGCTGATCAGCTTATATGATAAGGCTTGCAGGGGCGCTTTTGGTATTTTGTTGCGGAGCTGTGCTCGCTTATTTTCTCAATGGCAGGGCTCGTGCCGCGCTGACGCAGGTCGAGGGATTTATGGATCTGGTCAGGCGTTTGCGTACAGAGATAGATTGCTTTTCGATGCCGATACCCTTGGCGCTTGCACTTTGTCCTGACGAGGTATTCAAAAAATGCGGATTTGATGATTCGCGTGAGTGCATACGAACGCTTGACGATCTGCTTGGCGGTTGTGAAATACTTTTGCCTGAGGCGGCAGAGCTGATGGAGGGTTTTGCCGCGCGCCTTGGCAGAGGGTACAAGCACGAGCAGCTCGCGCTTTGTGACGGGACTTTGGCGCGACTTGAGGATATAAGGCTCTCGCTTGCGAGTGAGCTGCCCGTAAAACAGAAAATCAACGGCACGCTGTGTCTGTGCGGCGCGCTTGCGGTGGTTATACTGACGGTATAATTGCAAGCATTTTATCTGCCGCAGATGCGGATATTTGTCACACAAAACCGTATGAGTTCGGCTCTCTTCGGCTATAGCCGCGATCGTGTTAAAGTAAAATCGGAAAGGATACAAAAATGGACATAAGTCTGATCTTGAAGATCGCAGGGGTGGGGATACTCGTGTCCTTTGCGGTGGCTATACTCAATAAATCGGGACGAGACGAGCAGGCAATGCTCGTGACGGTCGCGGGGATACTCGTGGTGATGCTGATGCTCGTTGATGAAATAGGGCTGCTGTTTGAAAGTGTGCAGTCGGTTTTTGGATTTTAAATGGGCGAGCTGTTGAAAATATGCGGAGTCGCGATAATCTGCGCCGCCGCTTCGGCGCTGATAGGAAAAAGCTCCGATGGAATCGGACTTGCGGTAAGGCTTGGCGGTACGGTTGCGGTGGTGGGGCTTGCGGTTTCTATGGTTTTTCGAGCAGTTGAATACTTGCAGGGGATGGGGCTATCACAGCTTCCGTCACAGTATTTTTCCGTTATGCTAAAGGCTCTCGGCGTTTGCGTGCTCTCCAGGATCTGCTCGGACGTTTGCAGGGACTCCGGAGAGGTGACAGCGGCAGGGGCGGTTGAAAGCGCCGCTAAATTTGCGCTCGTTCTTATGTCCTTGCCTATACTTGAGGAGCTTATCTCCTACGCCCAAACTCTTGTGGGGAGAATGTAATAATGAGAGTCAGGATGCTGTTGGTGATTTTGCCGATGCTGTTGCAGTTTTTCTGCGGCGGCGTGAAAATATTTGCGGCACGGGAAGATGCGTTCGGGGAGATCGGTCAGGATTTTTTCGAGGGAGTTCTCGAGGGTGACGTAGAGAAAAACGCGCAGACTCTTATGGAGATGCTGAACGCCCGTGATCTTTACGCGGAAACAGTGGAAATACTCAGAGGGGCGTTTGGCACGGTAAGTGAGACTTTTTGCTGTATAATGGGATTGATACTTATTTCTGCGGTTGCTCATCGTATAAGTGAGGGCGCGGTCGGCGGTGGGCTTTGCGAGGGAGTCAGATTTATGGGGGCGGTGGCTCTCGGAACGTCGGTCATACTGATGCTGAGTGGAGATTTTGAAAAGATCAGGTCCTCATTTGACGCTCTTGGCACGTTGATCGGAAGCATGATACCGATAAGCGCCGCGGTGCTTGCTATGGGCGGTAACGTCAGCACGGCAAGCGTATCGAGCGGTACGCTGTACGTACTGATGGCAATTATCGAGAAGCTTTGCGCCGTTACGGTGATTCCCGTGTGCTGTGTGATGGGAATGACTGCGCTTTGCTCGGCGTTCAGCGGAGGGAGCTTGCTTTCGGGATTTGCGGGAGCTGTCAAAAAAATATATAACTTCGGGATAAGCGCGCTTATGGTGATACTCGTATTCGTGCTTGGGGCGCAGACCTCTATCGCCTCGGCGGCGGATACTGCGGCGGCACGTGGCGGCAAGCTGCTTACGCAAACGCTGATCCCCGGTATCGGCGGTGCGGTCGGAGACACGCTGCGAACGGTAGCGGGGAGCGTACAGTACATAAAAAGTGTGGTTGGCGTTGGAGGTGTACTTACCGTAGCGGCGGTGACTCTGCCGCCGATAATCTCCTTGCTTATGACAAGACTTGTGTTTCTTTTGACGAGTGGGGCGGCAGACATGCTCGGCTGTAAGCAAGAGTCAAGGTTGCTTTGTGAGCTTGGCAATATTTACGCTTGTCTTTTGGGGGCGTTGTCAGTTTGCGCGGTTACGTTTTGTGTGGCGCTCGGTATATTCGTTAAATGTACGGTTGCGGTGGGGTAGGGTATGCAGGAATACTTTACAGCTTTGTTTTTTGTGTGCGTGTTATCCGGAGTGGTAAATGTACTTAGTCCGAGTGACAGTGCTAAAAAGTATATTGAATATTTGTGCGCTTTGTGTGCGATCACGGCCATGATAACCCCGATATTTCACGTATTACCGACAAAAAATGACTTTATGGACATCCTTGGAGAATACGAGTACGGAAGTCAGAGTTATGAGGAAATTTACAATAATTTTTGGAATGCTGAGGACGAACGGTCTGCGGCGCAGGCTCTGTCGGTCTCTCTTGCCGAGGAGCTTGGTGTGTCGCGGGAGTGGTTTTACGTCGAGCTTTGCGTGTTGCGTGAGGGCGGCAGCAGGACACTTGAAGGGGTGAGATTGCATATAACTGACATCCGAGCGATTGCGGCAGACCCCGAAATTATACGCAAATATTTTCTCGAAACTGTTGGAGTGGACTGTGAGATCGTATATGATATTAATGATGAATAATTAAATAAAATTTCAATATTTCTTTATTATTTAAGTAAAAGGTAAATAAAAAATATGTCGAAAAATGATAAAATCGATAAGGGTAAGTGGCAGAAGATAATTATTCTCGGCGCGTGTGGCGCTTTGGGTATTTGTCTGCTTTTATTTGGCTCGGGTGGAAGTGGCACAGAGAAAAGCGAGTCCGATCCCGTCTATGAGTTGAGGGAATACGACGCGCAGAAATATGCCGAGGAGCTTGAAGGGCGAGTGCGTGAGCTTTGCTCACGTGTGCGCGGCGTTGGTGAGGTCAGCGTTCTCGTCAGTCTCAAGGGCGGATACAGAACGGTTTACGCTTTTGATACGCAGAGCAGCTCATCGGGATACAAGAGTGAGATAGTGCTGTCGGGGGGCGGATCTGACAAGAGCGCGATAATCTGCGCTTACGAAAATCCCGAGATCGCGGGTATCGGTGTCGTCTGCGATGGGGGAGACGACGCTTACGTCCGTCAGCAAATAATCTCTCTTGTTTCTGCCGCGCTTGACGTAAGCTCAAATAAAATTTTCGTTGCTTCGTCGCACTGAGCGGTATATTCTCATAAAACACAAAATATAATGTAGCGTAAACTTAAAATTCGGAGGAGTGCAGTATGAATCTTGATAGCTTAAAAAAATTAAAGACTAAGGTGATCGACGTGTGCGGTCGGATAGGGAAGCGAAATTTTATTATCTTTGGCGCGGTGATGCTGACGGTTATCGCGGTAGCCGTAAATCTCGTTATTTTCAACAGTGATAAGAACGACGGCTTTGACTACGATCAGAGTGCGGGAATGAACACCGACGGCGCGGGCAATAAGAACCCCGACGGCGACGCATCCAAGCCCGACAATTCTGCGGACAGCTATTTTTCCAGCGTTCAGGTCAACCGCCAGAGAACTCGTGACGAGGCGATAGAGGTACTTCAGAGCGTGGTTGAAAATGCGGCGTCCACCGAGGCTGCCAAGAACGATGCGCTTGCGCAGATAAGCAAGCTTGCGGGCGTTATGGAGGCTGAGGCAAACATAGAAACTCTGATAATCGCTAAGGGCTTTGCCGAGTGTGTTGCGGTTATAAGCGAGGATGGAGCGAGTATCGTGGTCAAGAGTGAGGGCCTCAACCCCGCTCAGATCTCTCAGATAAACGAGATAGTGTACGCGCAGGCAGGTATTGAGCCTGTGAATATTAAGATAATCGAGAGATAAACCGTTACATACTATCGCTACGTCAGGGGGGATACGATTGATAGACAGGGCAGGTGAAGAGGCTTATTTTGCCGCGGTCAATTCGGGTGCGGGATTTATAAGCTTTTTCGAGGAGATATTTTACGCGCCGCAAATATCTCGCAGATACGTGATCAAGGGTGGCCCGGGCACGGGCAAGAGCAGTTTTTTGCGGCGTGTTGCCAAAAGTGCCGAGAGCTGTGGCAGGAGTGTTAAGTATTATTACTGCTCCTCTGATACCGACTCGCTTGACGGTGTGGTAATAGACGGGAGCATTGCGCTGCTTGACGGTACGGCGCCGCATAGCTGTGACACCGTGCTTGCGGGGGCGTGTGACGAGATAATAAATCTCGGGGATTTTTGGGATAGCGATTCTCTTTTTGAGAGCAGAGAGGATATAGTCAAGTATTCCGCGGACAAAAAAAGAGAATACGCTTGCGCGTATTCGTATCTGAGTGCGGCGGCAAGGCTTATGAAGTCCTGCGAGTTGTTTACCGCGCGTTTTGCGGAGCAGGAAAAGCTGATAAAGAATGCGCAAAAGCTTTGCGGCGCGTACTCATCGGGTATGGGTACGGTTACACGGGCTCAGATGAGTGCGTTTGGAGTGCACGGCAGAGTTCATCTTGACACCCTTAAAAATTCGGCAGGGCGTATTTGGGCAGTTGAGGATCATTACGGTGTAGGTGCGCTGTTTATGTCGGAGCTTTTGCGAGCTGCAAGGCGCAGGGGTTGTGACGTGGCGGTATCCTATGACACGCTCTCGGGTGTGTGTCCCGAGGAGATACTGTTTACACAGAGCGGAGATCTTTTTTATCTGAGTAAAAATCCCACGGATAACGACCGCGCGATAAGATGCACACGCTTTGTAAACAAAAATGCCTTGGCAGAGCTCAGGGGAGCGTACAGGGCGTCGGCTCAGGCGTTTGAGACGCTGCTTGCAATTGCGGCTGAGAGGCTTTCGGCGGCAGGGAAGCTTCACGCGCTGATCGAGCAGATATACGTGGGTGCTATGCATTTTGACGGTGTGCGTAAAAAGTGTGACGAGGTTATTGAGCATACCCGTCGTTACTATTGACAAAACTCAAAAAGTGTGTTATAATCACACAGTAACTTTGTTAAACGGTCGCGCGGTATGTTGCCGAAAGGTATTACCGCGAGGAAAGTCCGGGCTTCACAGGGCAGGGTAGCTGATAACGTCAGCCGGAGGCGACTCCCGGGAAAGTGCAACAGAAATAGACCGCCTCACACGAGGTAAGGATGGAAAGGCGAGGTAAGAGCTCACCCACTCCTATGGTAACATAGGTTTGCTGTAAACCCTATCCGAAGCAACACCGTGGTCGGATCGTTTGCCCGACATATATCCGCAGGTGGCACGGGTAATTTTTACCCGAAGCTTATCGGTGACGGTAAGCGAAGATTGATGACCGTTCTCGACAGAACCCGGCTTACAGACAGAGTTATAAAAAAATGAGTAACGTTTTTGCGTTACTCATTTTTTTGTATGACGAAAACCACGCGATAGTCGCGTGTTTTGTGAGGGAAGGCGTCCTCGACTGTCCGATTGAATGTAAATGTTACTTTACGCCCAAACAGGATACTGATGAATAAAAGAGCACGATAGAGCCTCGCCCTCGGGGAGAGGTGGCGGCGTGAGCCGACGGAGAGGGTGTTTTGTACCCCTCTCACTCGACTTCGTCGGGAGGACTACTCATCCACCGCAAGCGGTCCCCCTTCCCTGACAAGGGAAGGCTCCAAGTAATCGTTTTGTTGTTCTATACATTTTTATTTGTTTGTATACGATTATAAATAAATTACTTGAAGCACAAGCGGCACCGACAAGCCTTCCCTTGTCAGGGAAGGGGGACCACGAAGTGGTGGATGAGTAGTCTTTGGTCATAAAGTAACATTTGCACCTCCGTGTCCATTTGTGCCGGATTTTCTCTGCGTTTTTACCAAAATAAAAAACAGTAGTTTGTGCAATGTTTCAAATTTTTTAAAAAACGTGAAAAGTATTTACAATTTTCTCCTGCTGTGGTATAATGAATTTGCCAAACCAACTGAATAACTTGTGCAAGGGCTATTTTTATCTTTGGGGGATAACTATAACCTTTTTTCGCAATACTAAAAATAAATTTGTTAAAAATGCAAATTTCTACTGAGTGTTGCGAAAACCCATGTACGGTTCTTGCCTCTTCAGTTGGTTTGGCGACTATCGGAGTTTGCGTTTTTAGTGCGGCCACTTCGGTAGCCGCACTTTTTAATAAAAAATATTGGAGGGGAGAAGATGAAAGCACTGAAAAGTTTATTGGCATCGGCACTGGTATTGGTAATGGGGGCGTCCCTTGTATCGTGTGATATCAATCCGATAACGTTCTGGCAGGAGAAAATTGCACCGCTTTTTCACGAGCATGAGGTGGTAATTGACAGAGGCGTCGAGCCGGGATGTGTATTTGGAGGACTTACCGAGGGCTCGCATTGCTCGACGTGTGGCGAGGTCTTTAAAGCACAAGAGGAGCTTCCTGCGCTCGGACACGATCTCAGACATAACAAATGCCTCGGCTGTGATGAATTGTTCATAAGTGAAGGCCTCAGATATGAGGTTTTGGACAGTGAAAGATGTTATATAACCGGTATGGGAGATTGTACCGATAAGGATCTCTATATTCCCGAATATATTGACGGTTATAGAGTTGTTTCTATATCAGAGGAGGCTTTTGAACATACGTCTGTAATTAAAAGTGTATATGTTCCGGAAAGTGTGGAATTTATAGAATGGGAAGCTTTTAGACGGTGTGAAAATCTTGAAAAAGTAACTCTTTCAGAGGGGCTTGAAAAAATTTACCACGAGGCATTTTGGGATTGCGTAAGTCTTACGAGCATAGAGATTCCCGGTAGCGTTACTGAAATAGGATATATGGCGTTTGAATTTTGTGAGAAGCTTGAAAGTGTAGAGCTCAATGACGGCGTTGAGATCATTGGCAGCTCGGCTTTCAGTGGCTGCACGAGCCTTTCGCGAATAGTGATTCCTGACAGCGTCACGAGTATAGGCGCTAGGGCGTTCAATCGTTCTAACATAGTATCCGCAATAATTCCGTTGGACGCTATATCACATATCCCCACAGATAATTTGGAAACTCTTATTATTACAAGTGGAACAACCATAGAAGATGGTACGTTCCGTGATTGCAACAGCCTTACGAGCGTAGAGATCCGCTACGGCTTAAGCGCTATAGGTGCTTCTGCGTTTAAGGGCTGTGGTAATCTTGCGAGTATAGTGATACCGGACAGTGTTACAAGCATAGGAGATGAGGCGTTCCGCGGTTGCAGTAGCCTTAAGAGCATAACGATCCCCGATGGCGTTACAAGCATAGGCCGTTCTGCATTCGAGGATTGCAGTAGCCTTGCGAGCGTAGTGATTCCCAACAGTGTCACAAGCATAGGTAATCAGGCGTTTCTGGCGTGTGGCAGCCTTACGAGCATAGTAATCCCTGACAGCGTTACGAGCATAGGTGATTATGCGTTTGGCTGGTGCGAAAGTCTTGCGAGCATTAAATTTGAAGGAACGACGGAACAGTGGAATTCCATTTCAAAGGGTAAAGAATGGAATACTTATAGTAGTAATATTATCGTATATTGCACAGACGGTACTGTAACAAAATAAAATAGCAAAAGCCCTCGGATTTTTAAAATCCGAGGGCTTTTGTGATTTTGACCTCTACCGCAGAAAAATATTATACGGTGTGGGATACTTATTCCTTTTGCGTGATTTCCAAAAGAAACGCTCCTATCAGAGTGACGGTGATGCTCATCAGAGTGTGTTCAAGCATATATGTAGCGGTGGATATCAGATATGAGAGAGGGTAATTACAGGGGTTGAGCAGGGTGAAAAAATACACGGCGGTGGCGTGGCAAAGGCAGGCAAAAAGGGAGTAGATCAGCACCTTTGCGGTGACTTTTGACAGTCTTTTTTTGTTATTTGCTTTCAAATATTCACCTCCCGAGGCTGTAAAATGCATAATCGGTTTGATAACCGCGAGTTTAAAAATACGCCTTGCAAATGCTTGGTTTATCTGTAAATATTATAAAATATTTGCGCTAAAAATTCAACGGCAAGATGTTGTAAGCTGAGGAATATTAAGGAAAAGCTATTAAAAAACGGTAGAGTTTATTCGAAAAACGCATAAATCGTTTGATTTTTGACACGGATATACATTATTCGAGAGTAAAAATGCAAATATACATCTAAAAGTGTTTAAAAATGCCAAAAAATGCGATGAAAAGGGAGTTAGCGTGTATATTTTTTTATTTTATTCGACTTTTATGCAGTGATATAATGATAGGGCATCACTTGAAAGGAGCGAAAAAATGAAAAACAAAAATGATTCCGCGCCGACTACTCTTATAAGTCTGATAAGCGCGGTCGAAAGTGCGGATGGAGAGCTTATGCTGTTTGCCGCCCGGATAAACGGGGCGCATAAAAGTATAATTTACGTGCGCCGAGGGGATGACGAGGAGTTTTGCACTGTGGATATGAGTGCCGAGGATTGCAAGAGCTTTTTTGAGGAGCTTTGCGAATACGGTATCTCGCCCGAGCATCTCGGTGACGCCGTTGAAGATGCCTGCCGAGGACGGTATATTTGATTTTTTTGTATAAAACCCTTTACTTTTGCGGCGGGATATGGTAAAATAAATAAACGGTATGTCCGTAATTTTTTTATTGGGTGAGTCGATATGAAGTGTCCTATTTGTGGTTATTTTGACAGTAAGGTCGTTGACTCCCGTCCCGTCGAGGAAGGGAACAGCATACGCCGCAGACGCGAGTGTCTTCAGTGTCAGAAGCGTTTTACGACCTTTGAAATAATAGAAACCGTGCAGATCTTTGTGGTAAAGAAGAACGGTACGAAGCAGCTTTTTGATAGAAACAAGCTTCTTTCCGGTGTTATCAAGGCGTGTGAAAAGCGTCCTGTGAACGCCGAAGATATCGTTAACGAGATAGAGGCGGAGCTTCATAATTCGCTTTCTAACGAGGTTACCACGCAGGAGATCGGTGAGATCGTTATGGAAAAGCTCAGGCAGAAGGACGAGGTGGCATACGTGCGTTTTGCCTCGGTCTACCGCGAGTTTAAGGATATTGAGACCTTCCTTGCCGCGCTTAAGCAGTTGCAGAGAAAGGGATAAAAGTGCAGAGCGTAAAAGTGCAGAGTGCAGAATGCAGAGTGCAGAGTTAAAATCCTATGATATTAATGTCTAAATAAAAATTATTGGTGGAGTAACCGAACAAACACGGATACTCCACCAATTTATTTTGTACTATTAACATTTAACTTTGCATTATGCACTAATCCAACTTTGCACTCTGCACTCTGCACTTATCTCTGCATTCTGCACTCTGCATTCTGCACTCTGCACTCTGCACTCTGCACTCTGCACTCTGCATTCTGCACTTTCTCAGCTCTTCACTCTGCACTCTGCACTTTATGCGTGGGTGCGGGGCGCTTCTTGGCGGTGAAATCGTCAAGGGTTATCTTGATGACCGTTACTACCGAGACCATTTGATCGTCAAAGGTAAAGTCTCTGCCTGTCTGAGTCTTCATAAGATAGGTGAGCGCTTGTTTTTTGCCCTCTGCGTCTTCGATTATCTCAGCGGTTCCTTCGCCCATAAGAGAGGAATAGCAAATGCCGAAGTGGCAGGCGGTCCTTCCCTCAAATGGAACTATATCCGTATCCATCTCAACAAAGACGCTCGGATTTTTTCTGAGAACGTCCAGCTTGCGTCCGCTTTTTGCACCGTGCAAATAAAGCGTGAGCTTGCCGTCCTCAAGTGTATATCCGTAATTCATAGGCACAACGTACGGTTTACCGTCGTCTACCATGCCGACGCGAACTATTTTGGATCTGTCAAGGATACCGCGTATCTCGTCGATATCGGTTACCTCTCGCTCTCTGCGTGTTATTCCACCCTTCATATAAGTGACTCCGTTTTTTAGATTTCTTTTATGTAGCAACGGCGGCGTCTGTGCTGACGCTTGTCAAACATCTTCCACATACTGTGGACTGCGTGATTGGTTTCAAGCATAGGTCCCGTTTCACAGTATTTAACGCCGTTTTCAATAAGCTTTTCGCCAAGCTTTGTGATAAGTATTGCGGGAACGCCGATGGTCTGATATTCGGGCTCGACTGCCACGAAGAACATCTCAAGCGTGTCGTTTTTACCGTTAAGTGCGCGCAGCATTCTGAAAATACCGAACGGGAATATTTTTCCGTCGGATTTCTTGAGCGCCTTTGCAATAGATGGGATAAGCGCGCCGAAGCCGACTATGTTACCCTCGCTGTTTCTTATTGAGCAGATGTAATCAAGATTTACGAGCGGAATGTAATCGTCCACCGCCTTCTTTATTACCTCGGGGGTCAGCGGAACTGTGCCGTAGAGCTTTGAGAACGCTACGTCGATAACGTCAAACGCCTCAAATACGTCTGCGTAGAGCGCTTTACGGGTATCGTACGTGGTAACGGTAAAGCCTTTCTTATCAAGCAGACGCTGAGCTATACGCTTGAGTGTGGGATCGATCTCCTCGGGAACGTTTATTCTGTACTCGATCCAGTCGATGTCCTTGACAAGCCCAAGACGCTCCATGTGGTCAAGATAGTAGGGGTGGTTATAGAATGTGATGGACATATTGAATTCCTCAAAGCCTTCTACGAGCATACCCTCGTGGTCCATATCCGTAAAGCCGATAGGGCCCATAGCGGACGTCAATCCGTTTTCCTTACCCCAATTAACTACCGCTTCAAAGAGCTTTTCGGAGACCTCGTAGTCGTCTATAAAGTCAAAACGGGTAAAACGAATGGCATTCTTGCCCCATTTTTTGTTGTATGCGTGATTTATTATGCCCGCAATTCTGCCGACTATTTCACCGTCGCGGTATGCGAGGAACATACGCGTATCGCAAAATGCGAACGCGGGATTTTTGTCTTTACTGAAAGTGTCGAATTCGTCGTTTTCAAGGAAGGGAACAAAATATGGATTGTCTTTATAAAGACCGTTGGGGAATCTCACCCATTTCCAAAGTTGCTTTTCCGTTGTAACTTCTGTTATAAGAATACTCATACTTAAAACCTTTCGATATTCGATTTTTTTGTTCACAGATGTGTTATTATAACACAATTTGACACATTTTTCAATAGCTTAACGCCAAAAAAATGTCATTTACCTGAAATTTAATGTCAAATAATAGTTATTTCTGTGAAATATTGTGAAAAATGTTGACATTTGGCACGCACGCGTATATAATAAGTATATCAATAATACGTTACCGTGATGTGTTTTACACGGTGATCGTTGAAATTAAATTAAGGAGAGTGTTTTATGAATTGTTCTCAGTGTAATCAACCCTTGAAAGAGGGTGCTCTTTACTGTGAAAGCTGCGGATATCAGCATGCCGCCGCAGAGCAGAGAGCAAAGGTAGCATCGGTTAAGTCTCAGATAAAAGGAGTAGTAGCTGCTCAGTTCGGCTCGGTTTTGTTCCTCATTATGACCATCTGCTTTACCGCTTTGACGGTAACACAGGCGGCAGCTATGTTTACGGGCGGAATCGGCGCTTTTATCAGCGGAATACTTCCCGCTATCTTCCTTATCATTTCGCTCGTTGGTATGTGGAAGAGCTTTGCAAAGGGCAAGAAGGGTGTAGTTGACGCGCCTGCCATTAAAAATATTTCCATGTACGATGCTTACAGTCGTGTTTTACTTACTATCACAATCGTTGCATACTCCATTTTGACCGCTATCGGCGCGCTTCTGATATTCAGCACTTCGTCTGCTATCGGATCTGCGATAGGTGAGAAGGAAGCGGCGTCTACCGGAGGATTTATCGGTGTTCTTATATTCCTTATCACCATGGGAATAGGAATTGCTATAATGGTATGCTTCCGCAAGATCTACGTAAACAGAAGACGCTTCTTTACAGAGCTTGCTCATACTGCCGTAAGCGGTGAGTACAGAGCAAAGAAGGCTCCCGTGGTTGGTTCTTGGATACTTGGTATTTTGATGGTTATCAGTGCTCTCAGCACCGTAGGCATGTCGGCACTTATGGGCGGATTGACCGAGCTGATGTCCGAAATGATGAGTGAGCTTGGTGACGCTGCTGAGGTTGAAACCATCCTTGAGGGCTTTGAGGAGGCTATGGAGAGTCTTTCTACAACACTTGTAATTGCCGCTATTTCTTCCGTAGTAGGTGCAGCGTACTATATCTGCTGTGCTATCTGGATGTCCGCGGTACATAAGGCAGAGCTTGCAAACGCTTCCGTCATCACAAATGAGAGCAAGCGCCTTGCTGAGATAGAGGTTGCTACAAGACAGGCTATCGCTCAGCGTGAAAATGAAAAGCGTCAGGCTGAAGCTGAAAGACGTCAGGCTGAGGAAGAGAAGCTCCGCGCTATCGAGGCTGAGAGAAAGGCGGCAGAGCTTGAGGCTCAGAAGAAGCAGAACGCTATGCAGGAACAGCAGCAGATGATGATGCAGATGCTTATGCAGCAGATGATGGCTCAGAATGCGGCTACCTTTGCTAATATGATGAATAATAATCCCGCAGCGCCTGCTGCTGCTCCCGCTGCTGCGGCAGCACCTGCTCCCGAGGCAACTCCTGAAGCAGCGCCCGTAGTTGAGGCAGCTCCTGTTGTTGAGGCAGCTCCTGTTGTTGAGGCAGCTCCTGTTGTTGAGGCAGCTCCTGTTGTTGAGGCAGCTCCTGTTGTAGAGGAAGCACCTGTTGTTGAGGAAACTCCCGTTGTTGAAGAAGCTCCCGTTGTTGAGGAAGCACCTGTTGTTGAGGAAGCTCCCGTTGCAGAGGAAGTACCCGAAGCAGCAGAAGAAACACCCGTGGGTGAATAATTCAAAGAGAAATATTGTAATATTATTAAAACCCGACCGACGCGATTTTCGCGTCGGTCGGGTTTTTGTAATGGTTGTTTTATTTTTGTGTGGGAGGCAAAATGCCTACCTTACGGCAGAAAAACATCATTCATCAGTAGGGACAGGCGTCCTCGACTGTCCGTTGTGGGTGCAAATGTTACTTTCAAAAAAAGGACTACTCATCCACCGCAAGCGGTCCCCCTTCCCTGACAAGGGAAGGCTTGTCGGTATCGATTGTGCTTCAGATGATTTATTAATAATCGTATACAAATAAATAAAAATGCATAGGACGACAAAACGGGTCA
>JBGVPV010000061.1:0-9980 GCA_045127215.1 Eubacteriales bacterium
AAAGTTACTTTATGACCATACGGACAGTCGAGGACGCCTGTCCCTACAAAATAAAAAAACAGAGGAAATCCATCTCAATCATATTTGATTGTTAGCTGTGTTTTCTTTTGCCTACCTTTTCTTTTTTCCAAAAGAAAAGTAGGTGGGGCGTCGAGGACGTCGCCCCCTACAAATACAAAACAAAGAAATCCATCTCAATCACTTACTATTATTAGTTAAGTTTTCTTTTGCCTTCTTTTCTTTTTCAAAAGAAAAGTAACTTTCCACAGGCTGTGGAAAACGTTGTGAAAAACATAATAAAAAAGAGTTCAAAACTCGCGAAAAATAAAGAAAAAACGGACTTTTTGAAAGCTGTTGAAGATGTTGATAAAAAGCTGTGGAAAGTCTGAGGAAACCTATTTTACGAAAGGTAGGATATTTAATTGGAAAACGAAAACATAGAATTCAGAGATCAAAAAATAATAGACGTTGATATGGAAAAAGAGGTAAAGAGATCCTTTATCGAGTATTCCATGTCTGTTATTGCAGCGCGTGCGCTTCCTGACGTAAGAGACGGAATGAAGCCCGGTCAGAGAAGAATTATGTACGCGATGTACGAGGACCATCTGACAAGCGACAAGCCGTTCAGAAAGTCGGCAACGACGGTCGGTAACGTGCTTGGTAGATACCATCCTCACGGTGACGCAGCGGTTTACGGAACTATGGTAAGAATGGCGCAGGACTTCTCTTACCGTTATCCGCTTGTTGAAGGACACGGAAACTTCGGTTCTGTTGACGGCGACAGCGCGGCGGCTTACCGTTATACCGAGGCGAGAATGGCAAAGATCGCTGACGAGCTTATGAAGGATCTCGAGAAAGAGGTAGTTGACTTCGCTCCTAACTTTGATAACCGTCTCCGTGAGCCTCGCGTGCTTCCTTCCCGCTTCCCCAATCTCCTTGTAAACGGAGCTATGGGTATCGCGGTAGGTATGGCTACAAATATCCCTCCTCATAACCTCGGTGAAGTTATAGACGCTACTATCTTCCGTATGGATAACCCCGAGTGCGAGGTGCTTGAGCTTATGGACTACCTCAAGGGCCCCGACTTCCCCACGAAAGCTACGATCTATGGTGTTAACGGCATAATTCAGGCGTACACCACGGGTAAGGGACGCGTAATGGTAAGAGCAAAGGCTGAGATCGAGGAAGACAAGCACAGAATTATCGTAACCGAGATCCCCTACGGCGTAAATAAGAGTATGCTTTGCGAGGCTATTGCAAACCTTGCAAACGAAAAGCGTATCGAGGGCATCACCGAGATGCGTGACGAGTCGGGCAGAGACGGTATGCGTATCGTTATCGAGTACCGCCGCGACGCTAATCCTCAGGTTATTCTTAATCAGCTCTATAAGTATTCTCAGATGCAGGACACCTGCGCTATCAATATGCTTGCGCTCGTCAATAACGAGCCTAAGGTGCTCTCGCTTCCCCAGATACTCGACCACTATATCGAGCATCAGAAGTCGGTAATCTACCGCAGAACTCAGTTTGAGCTTGAAAAGGCAAAAACACGTGCCCACATCTTTGAGGGTTATCACATAGCTATCGATAACATCGACCGTATCATCGAGATAATGAAGACGTCTATGTCAATAGCCGAGGCAAAACAGCGCCTTATGGACGAATTCTTTACCGTTACTTATAAGGACGGCTACGAGAACGAGCTTGGCAACGTACGTCAGCTCTCTGAGGCACAGGCACAGGCGATCGTTGAAATGACTCTCGGTAAGCTTACGGGTATGGAAAGAGACAAGATCGAGGACGAGCTTGCAAGACTTCACGCGATAATCGTAGAGCTTGAAGGAATCCTCGCGGATCCCGCAAAGGTCGCTCAGATAATCAAGGACGAGATGAATGAGATCAAGCGCAAGTATTCCGATCCCCGCCGTACTGAGATAATCGCGGCTACGGATGATATCGAGCTTGAGGATCTCATAGAAAAGCACGATTGCGTTATCACGCTTACCAACGCAGGTTATATCAAGCGTCAGCCTGCTGATACTTATTCCGCGCAGAGACGTGGCGGTAAGGGTATTATCGGTATGACCACCAAGGAAGACGACTTTATCGAAAAGGTCGTTGGCGTTCACAGCCACTCCTACCTTATGCTCTTTACAAGCAAGGGACGCGTTCATACGAGAAAGGCATATCAGATCCCCGAGGCATCACGTACTGCCAAGGGTACGAATATCGTAAACGTGCTTGAGCTTACCCCCGATGAAAAGATCACCGCTATGATAAGCGTTGAAGGCTTTAACGAGGGTGAATATCTCACCATGGTCACCAAGAAGGGTGTTATTAAGAGAACGCTGCTCTCGGCTTACGAGTACCAGAGAAAGAACGGAAAGATCGCTATTTCTCTTGACGATGACGATGAGCTTGTATTTGTAATGCACACCACGGGTGAAAAGGAAATAATTCTCGCAACGAGATACGGAAACGCAGTTAAGTATTCCGAGGACAACGTTCGTCCTATGGGAAGAACCGCAAGAGGCGTTCGCGGTATCAAGCTCCGCGGTGACGATTACGTAACCGGTGTGGCTATCGTTGAAGAGGATAAGAAGCTTGTAACCATTACCGAAAACGGATTTGGTAAGAGAACCGAGTTCTCCGACTTCCGTGTTATGAAGAACAGAGGCGGCTACGGCGTTGTCTGCCATAAGATCTCCGATAAGACCGGACAGCTCTGCGGCATCAAGACGGTTGCCGAGGACGATGACCTTATGATGATCACGAATAGCGGTACTATCATAAGAACTCCCGTCTCTGACGTTCCCACCTACTCAAGAGGAGCAGGCGGAGTTATAGTAATGAGACTCTCCGAAGGACAGTCCATCGCAAACTTCACAAGCGTTCCCCACGAGGAAGCTGAAGAAGCGGCAGAAGCTGTTACACAAGAGGTAGTTGTTACCGAGGTTGAAACCCAGGAATGATGAAAAATAAAGGGAAGGCGTAAGCCTTCCCTTTAAAAGAATATCTTTTTAACTATAAATTTTTCAAAAACAATATCATTTTTCCATACAAGGAGAAATTATGAACAAGAAAATAGTTATAATATTAATTTGTATCGCGGTCGTCATTCTGGCGTGCCTGCCGTTTGTTTTTCGTTCCACAGCACCCGAATATTCTGAAATAGAAGGCAGATTCAGGTGGCTCGTTGAGGAGTCGGCAGAGATAAATAAGGTGCTTTTTGGCGAGGGACTGCCTACCTACGAGCGTGTTTACGATCCGTGGGAGGATATGGAGGTCTATAAGCCTGACTCCAAGACCTATATTTATTACTGCTATATTCAGGACAAGCAGTACGGCGAGATCCTTGCCTACCGTAAGGGTGTGCTTGAGGCAAAGCAATATTTGCGTATTACTGACACGCCCGATCCTGCCCTCACTGCAACCTATACGGACGTGGAAAACGGCAAGTATTATTATCTCATAGACGGATACACAGAGCCCGAGCAGTATTACTATACCTCGGAATCTCCCCTTAATTACGATTATATCACCCTCGAGTCTCCTTATCACACGATAAATGAGATAAAGCAAAAGGCGGAGCTTGTATATTCAAAGGATTATCTTGAAAATTCCGTGTATTTGGGACTGTTCTCCGGGGCGTCTGCCTCTGAAGGACTCGCATCGCTGTACGCGAGGTATATTGAGTATTACGATCCAAAGGACGATAAGACCTCGTTTATGATGTCCAACGAGTACGCCCCGCTTATTAACGAGACGCGCGTGTTTGATTTTTCTACCGCGCAGATGGTGCGCCCAAGCAATAAAAAGCTAGTCAGCATCAGAATTGAGAGCTACCTGCCCTCAAACCCCGAGAACCGCATTACCGTAACCATAACCATGGTTAAACAAAACGGCGAATGGTTCCTCGACAGCGCAACCTATTAACTCGGGGCATCTCCCCGAGACCCCACCTACTTTTTTCGAGAAAAAAGTAGGCAAAAAAGCTTCCGGCTAACAAGGATTAAAATATTATTGGTGGAGTGCCCGTATTGGTTATGGGTACTCCACCAAATTTTATTATATCTATGTTTAATTGTAGGGACAGGCGTCCTCGACTGTCCGTTTAGATATAAATGTTACCTTATGACAAAGGACTACTCATCCACCGCAAGCGGTCCCCCTTCCCTGACAAGGGAAGGCTTGTCGGTATCGTTTCTACTTCGAACGACTTATTAATAATCGTATACAAATAAATAAAAATGTAGAGGACAACGAAACGATTACATTAAGCCTTCCCTTGTCAGGGAAGGGGGACCACGAAGTGGTGGATGAGTAGTCCTCATAAAAGGGCGAGGCTATATCGTATCCCCTTAATTCTTTACAATTTACATCATTTTTCTATATAAATTATCCATTTATCTGCTAATCCGTATATCTCATAAGATTCACAAGCATCTGCGCGGCGTCTGCGCGTGTTACGGCGTTCATGGGTGAAATTCCGCCGTCGATGCGGTCTATTACGCCGATCGCGCTGAGAGAATATACCGAAGAAGCCGCCCACGCGGGAATATCCGCGGAATCCGAAAAGGTGGGAATGACTGTCGGCGTTGCCACGTTCAACACGTTTCCTATTATCACCGCGGCTTCGGCGCGTGAAATATTTTTGTTTGCCTCAAAACAGAGTCCGTCCTCGGTTACGCTGCCCTTGACGTATCCGAGCGAATACGCCGCCGCGACAAACCCTCTCATCTGCGTAGGAATAGCGTCGTTATCCGCAAAAGGTGTGCTTGCCGACTCGGAAACGTCCTTGATACCCAAGGCGTGCATCAGCATCACCACAAATTCCCCTCGCGATACCTCTCTATCGGGATAAAAATACGTATCCGAGCCCACCTGCGTACCGCTCATTATGCCTTCTTCAACCATGGTCAGCGCCGCGTTATAATAAGCGGAGGACTGCATATCGTCAAAGCTTACCGTGGTTTTGAGCTTGTTTACCTCAAGCTTTACCTCGCTTGCGGCGCTGTAATTGCCGTATTTATCACGCGCGACGTAACAAAAGCTGTCTTTTCCCGAAAAATTTTTATCGGGAACGTAGACGTAGTCACCGCTGTATTTGTCAAGTAAGGTCAGAACACCCGACTCGGGATAGCTCACTATCTCCACGAACGCCTCGTCACCGTCGGGATCATAGCAGGAGAGATTGCCGTAGAGCGCCACGTTTCTGTGTGTGCTGACGTTCAAAGAAACGGCAGAGGCGTAGGAGAGCGTAGGACAGCTGTTTGCACGCTCAAGCATATAAAGCTCGCAGGCGATATCGTAGCCGCTGTTATCCGCACGAAAACGGAAGGACGACTGCCCTGCGACGTTACCTGACGGAACGAAGGACAGAAGCGAGAGCGAGGACGCGCTTACCGTCTGCCCCTTTGATAGCACCGTATTGCCTACCCTTAGCTCTCCCTCGGATGACGGCGGAGCTTGGGTTATGACGATGGAATCTACCGCCGAGAGATTAAGAGCGCGTAAAAAATCGTTTTTCTCAAAGGAAATAGACGAGCCCGCGAGACCTGCCATAGCCATAGAGCTGTCATCGGCTATGACTAAAAGCGCAGGACTGAGCAGCGCGTTGTCCGCGGGCGCGGCAGAGACGTAAAGCGACGGCGAAGCGACGCCTATAAAGAGAGAAAGCAAAACTCCCGCGCATAAAAATCGCGAGGATGTGAGATATTTTTTGATACTTTTCATAAATCCCCCTCAAAAAGTTAGTTTACTTAATTTTATAGTTCGTATAGTAAAAATATTACTTTTCTTGCAGGAACGACCGACGCCCGAGGAATTTTTAAGAGAATTTATTTATATAAATTCCAAAAATTGATATTTTGTACAAAAATATGTTATTTATATGTAAATGTTGCACAATTTTACCTTTTATTTTCGTCTTTAATTACCATTTACTTTGCTGTCAAAATATGTTATAATATGTTATTATCAAAAAAATCGAAAGGAAGCATGACAATATGAATCATACGAGATCTCTGGCGTTTATTCTGATCACGATTGCACTTATTTCATTTATCATATCTTCCTGTAAGAACGAGGGAATGTTCCACGAGCATCATTTCAGCGATGCGACCTGTACCGCACCCAAAACCTGCGAGTGCGGTGAGACTGAGGGAGAGCCTTTAGCGCACACCTTTGTCGACGGAATGTGTGCTTGCGGTGAGTCCGATCCCGAACACGCTAACCCCCATATTCACAGCTATAAAATTTTAGTTTACGATCCCACCTGCACGGAGAACGGTGTTATAGTTTACACCTGCGAATGCGGAAATTCACACGATGAGATCATATCGGCGACGGGACACAGCCACAAGCCCACCGTTACCGAGCCGACCTGCACGTCGGAAGGTTACACGACCTATACCTGCGCTTGCGGTGACAGCTATATATCTGATCGTGTCCAGCCTATCGCGCATACCTATACCTCGGAAGTTACTCCGCCCACCTGCGTAGCGGAAGGCTATACGACCTATACCTGCGCTTGCGGTGACAGCTATACGGCGGACGAGGTGGCAGTTGTCGATCACGTTGATATAGACGTTGATACAGCTTGCGATTTTGAAGGCTGTCATGAAATAGTTATACCCGCACCGGACACCACTATCTCTATTGCAGTTGCAAATAAGCTCGCTGCTTTCTCCGTCACCGCAAACTATTACGTTGAGGGAATTATATCTGAGATCGTAAACGCAAGGATAGGCATTTTCGTAATAAGTGACGGCGCGGGCAATACCCTGCTCGTGAGACTTCCCAAGAATGAAAGCGGAGCGGCTTATTCAAGCTGGACAGAGGGAAAGATCACGCTCGGTGATACTATTCGCATATACGGCAAGCCAACTCAAAACACGGAAACACCCACCGAACAGGCTACCAAGATCGGCGGCGGAGTGCTTACGGTGCTCAGCCACGAGCATTCATTCCTCGCGGCAGACTGTCTCAGAGAAGAGGCTTGCGGCTGTGGCGTTGTCAATGCGGCGGCACTCGGTCACGTTGATGAAGCCGAGGGAGTTGCGGACGGCATTTGTGACCGTTGTGGGCACAGCGTGACTCTGACGAGTGAATATATCAACATTGCTACAAATGTAAACGGCGTTCTTGACAGAGAAAATTTGAAATGGACCTGGTCGGGAAGCGTGTTTGACGTTGAGATAGCCAACGGCGAGTCCTTGGCGGAGTTTTATACCACGTCGAAGGAATTTATGCTTTTCAACAGCCAGAACGTATTTATCGTGCGTAATACCACGGGTGCGGTGATCAAGGAAGTGGTCATTTATACGACAAACCTTACACAGCTCACAAATCTCGTGAACGCCATGGCATATCAGGATCTTACTTTTGTAAGAGACGACGCAAGGCTGTGCGTGACGGTTTCGTTTGACGCGAATTCCGATTTCAGCTTTGTGAACGAAGGAATTACCACGGCTTATATCAGCGGCGTGGACATAATCTACGTACCGGCAGTCGAGAACGTTGAGGATTAAAGGCAAAAAACTCCTACTTTTTTCGAGAAAAAAGTAGGCAAAAAAAGTTTTACGCTTTTTTGTAAAAAAGCTTAGCAAAAAACTTCAAACAATTAAAGATTAAGAATATTATTGGTGGAGTGCCCGTGTAAAAATGGGTGCTCCACCTTTTTTAAGTTTTTGATCAAACTTTTTTCAAAAAGTTTGTGGGTTCTAAGGGCAAAGCCTCAGCCGCTCTCCGCAGAGAGCGGAACACCCCTGCGGTGTAGGGGAGTCTGAGGTGGAACCTCAGGCGCCGTCCGCAGACGGCGAAATCCCCTTTTTTAAAATGAAATTTGATTAAAAATGCGGGAGAAAAAATCCCTCCCTACAACGTAAAACATCATTCAACCGTAGGTGCGTGGGTTATCTCCCGTCGTTTTGAATAAATTAAACAAAATCAGGAGGGCAAAAACCCTCCTGATATTATTTGGTGCGGGTGACAGGGGTCGAACCTGCACGAATTAACACAAGATCCTAAATCTTGCGCGTCTGCCAATTCCGCCACACCCGCATTTAATGTTATTTAATTATTTGTATTTATTTTTACGAATTTGCATTACAAGACGCGCAGTCAACAGTTATTATTCTTGCGCTGTCTGCAACAACTCTATAATTCTACCACAGTTACGTCTGTTTGTCAATAGCTCTTTGCTTGACAAGTGGCTTAAGTTGTGCTATAATTACCCCAACAGCTTTACATCTTCGGCGTCTTTTGCCGATTTGGAGGTACAAATGTCTAAGATATACACTTGTTCCGATCAGCTTATCGGTCACACCCCGCTTTTGCGGCTTCACGGCTTTGAAAAACGGCTCTCGCTGTCTGCTGAGATCGTCGCAAAGCTTGAATATCTCAACCCCGCAGGGTCTGTAAAGGACAGAGCTGCCAAGGCGATGATCGACGACGCCGAGCGAGACGGGATTCTCAAGGCGGGATCGGTCATAATCGAGCCCACCTCAGGAAACACGGGAATAGGACTTTGTTCCGTTGCGGCATCGCGCGGATACAGGGTCATTATCGTTATGCCCGACTCAATGTCTGCCGAACGCCGCACTCTTATGCGCGCATATGGCGCGGAGCTTGTACTGACTGACGGCGCGCTTGGCATGAAGGGCGCGATCAAAAAGGCAGAGGAGCTCGCCTTAGAAATACCGAGCAGCTTTATTCCGTCTCAATTTTCCAATCCCTCGAACGCTCGCGCGCATTTTTCCACGACCGGCCCTGAGATCTGGGAAGACACTGACGGAGAGATCGATATTTTTGTCTGTGGAGTTGGAACGGGTGGAACTATTACCGGTGTTGGTGAATATCTCAAATCGAAAGATTCCGACGTGCAAGTGGTTGCGGTAGAGCCGAAAAGCTCGCCGTTTCTTACCGAGGGCAAGGTGGGAGCGCATAAAATACAAGGCATCGGCGCGGGATTTGTGCCGAGTGTACTTAACACCGCGGTGTATGACGAGATAATTACCGTCAGCGACGAGGACGCCATGTCTTGTGCGCGGCTTATGGGCAGATGCGAGGGAATTTTGTGCGGAATTTCCTCGGGCGCGGCGCTTTTTGCGGCAGCAGAGCTTGCAAAACGTCCCGAGAACGCAAACAAACGAATCGTGGTGCTTTTACCCGACGGTGGCGACAGATACCTTTCCACCGAGCTTTTTGCGGAATAGATGACAACAAAGAGGGGTAAACATTGTGGTCGCCCGTTTTTTCGGGAGCATATAGAATGCTCCCCTACGACATAAAAATATACATTTGTAGGGCGGGGGTTTATCTCCCGCCGTTTTTATGCAAATGTTACCTTATGACAAAGGACTACTCATCCACCGCAAGCGGTCCCCCTTCCCTGACAAGGGAAGGCTTGCCATAAACGTTCCCGCTTCGAGTAATTTATTAACAATCGTGTGCAAACAAATAAAAATGCATAGAACGACAAGACGGAACACATTAAGCCTTCCCTTGTCATGGGAGCACTCCGCTTCGCTGCGTATCAAGTTTGCCGTAGGCAAACGTTGAGGGGACCGCTTGCGGTGGATGAGTAGTCCTTTGTCATAAAGTAACATTTACGCCCGAACGGACAGTCGGGGACGCCTGTCCCTACAAATATATTATGCCGTACGTTTGTAGGGGAGGGGTCATCCCTCCCGCGCGGGTTTAAAGTAATATTTGGTATAAAAATTGGCTGATATGGAATCCGCCACTACGGATGAATAAAGGGACACGATTGAGCCTCGCCCTCGGGGAGAGGTGGCGGCGTTAGCCGACGGAGAGGGTATTTTACCGCCTACCCTCACACGACTCCGTTTTGTGAGGACTACTCATCCACCACTTCGTGGTCCCCCTTCCCTGACAAGGGAAGGCTTGTCATAAACGTTCCTGCTTCGAGTAATTTATTAACAATCGTGTGCAAACAAATAAAAATGCATAGAACG
>JBGVPV010000062.1:0-5747 GCA_045127215.1 Eubacteriales bacterium
GTTTTGTCGTCCTATGCATTTTTATTTGTTTGTATACGATTATTAATAAATCATCTAAAGCACAATCGATACCGACAAGCCTTCCCTTGTCAGGGAAGGGGGACCACGAAGTGGTGGATGAGTAGTCCTCACCCGACAAGGTCGGGTGCGAGGGTGGATATAAAAACTCTCTCCGTCGGCTTGCGCCGCCACCTTCTCACTGCGGTTCGGTCACGCTCGGGCTCAAACACTACCCTCGCGCCGCTTCGCTACCCAAAGGGCGAGGCTATGTTATTTGCCATTTTTTGTTGTAGGGGAGGATATTATCCTCCCGCATTAAATTCGATATATCAACAAAAATGGGCGATTCAAAAATCGCCCGTTTTTTAAAAATATATTTCATTTCTGCGTTTCGGGAATTTCAATTTCCCCCTCAAGCTTTTCAAAATTCTTTATCTCTTGTCTTATCAAATAAAGAATTTCACCGTTTGCCGAGCGGCCGTAATACTTCGAAATATAATGAAGCTTATAATGAAGCTCAGGATCAATTTCTATACCAAGGTGCTTATTATTCTTGTTTCTCATAAAAAATCTCCAAAAAAATCTTAATATAAGTATATTTTAAGATTATTTTGTGGTATAATGTTGTGAGTATACTTAAATTAAGTATACAAAAAATATCCATTCGGAGTTTTTTATGAAAATTGCAATTGTAGGTTCGAGAAATATCTCAGTGTCTGACATCGGCAAATATATTCCGCACGACGCAGAAATTGTTTCAGGCGGTGCTGTCGGTGTTGATTCCTGCGCGGCAGAATACGCAAGCAAGCGCGGGATAAAAATCACGGTATTTTTACCCGATTACAAGCATTACGGACGTGCCGCACCGATTGTAAGAAATAAACAAATTATTGATTATTCCGACGAAATAATTGCATTTTGGGACGAAAAATCAAAGGGGACGTTATCGGTTATAAAATATGCCAAAAAATGTGGCAAGCCGTGTACGGTTATAAATTGTAAATAGGCAACAAAAAAACGGGCGAACTGTGTTCGCCCATTTTTCTTTACACATTCAACAAAAGCGCCCACGCAAGTCCGTAATAGCTGATTACGGCAACGAGGTCGTTGATGGTGGTGATCAGCGGGCCCGATGCTACGGCAGGGTCAACTCCGAGTCGGTACAAGCCTATCGGTATTGCCGCGCCCGTAAAACCCGAAATGGCCATAGCAAAACACATCGCAAGTCCCACGCAGCCTGCCGCGCCAAACACAAACGGCGCGCTGTAAGATGCGAACACAAAAAGATATACGCTGACTATTGCAAAGGATATAGCGCCGAGTATAGCTCCGTTAAGAAGCGCGACGCGTACCTCTTTGAGTATGATAATAAGCTGATTCTTAAAGCTGTTATCTTCCTCATCGCCAAGCGATCTTACCGTGACCGCAAGCGACTGCGTTCCAACGTTACCCGCCATGCCGAGTATAAGCGACTGGAAGGAAACTATCATGGGAAGCGCGTCGACCACTCCCTCAAATACACCCACGACCGCCGAGACCGCAAGTCCCATTATAAGCAGGGCGATCAGCCACGGCACACGCTTTTTCATACTCATAAACAGCGTCTCGTCGGGCTCCTGCTCGGCTGTCATCGCGGCAAGCTTTGCGTAGTCGTCACCGCGCTCCTCATCAATAAGCTCAACTATATCCTTGGAGGTAATGACTCCAAGCACGGCTCTGTTCTCGGAACTGAGCACAGGGATCATATCCTCGGAATATCCGCGCAGATGCTCGATACTGTCGGAAATAATATCCTTATCGTAAACGAACGGGAAGTTGGTATATATCAAAGACTCAAGCTCAACGTCACTTCTCGCAACTATCAGATCCTTAAGGTCTATAACGCCGTAAAAAGATCCGTCGTCGTTGAGCACGAAAAGCGTGTAGATATTGTCATTCTCAGCCGCCTCTCTTACCATAGTCTTCATGGCTTCTCTTATGGTGAGATTTCTGCCGACGGTGATGAAATTGGTACTCATTCGGCTACCGAATTCCCTCTCATCGTAGGAATCGATAAGCTCGATGTCCTCCTTGATCTGGTCGTCCTCGATAAGCTCGAAGATCTCACTTCTCGTTTGCTCGTCAAGGTCCTCAAGCACCTCGTGCGCGTCGTCCGCGTCCATCTGCTCGATAATTTCCGCCGCTTCATCCGCGTCGATCTCCGAGAGATATTCGCCCGCATCGTCAAGGAATGCGACAACGTCGGACATAAGCTCACTACCGAGTATATCCAGAAGGTGATCTCTCTCTTCCGCCGTCAGCTCGTCAAACACGCCCGCTATATCGTTCTCGTGATACTCGGAAAGAAGCTCGCGCATCTCCTCGTCTGATACGCCGCTGCGGATAATATTTAAGATTTGTATTCCATAATCTCTTTCGGGTTGGAAAAATTCATTTCTTTCTTCCATAATACACCTCCGGATCTGTCAAAAATTCAACGCTCTATCTCGCCCTTCCAGTCAAGTATACCGCCGAACTCAACGATATTGGTATATCCCTGCGCGACCAGCTTTTCTGATGCCTCCTTGCTTCGTCTGCCACTGCGGCAATATACGAGAATAAGCTGACTCTTATCGGGAAGCTCGGGGATCGCGTCCGTGCCGATACTCTCATTCGGAACGTTTATAGCACCCGGGATATGTCCTGCGGCAAACTCGTCGGGTCTGCGTACGTCAAGAATGATATATCCGCTTTGCTCACTCATAATGGTGACCGCCTCGTCCATGCTGATCTGACGGTAATTGATCACCGCGTCATCCTGTCTTGGCGCCGTACAGCCCGCAAGCAACAGCGCCGATATAATAAAAGAAAAAAATTTTTTGATTTTCATAAAGATTTCTCCATGTATAACGTTATGATTTTATTATACCATCTTTTGCGTGTATGTCAATATTTTTTACATACTTTTACAAACAAATACCGTCTAAAATGACGGTACGGTGACGAATGCGTGACGTTTATAAATAAATATTGCTTTTTTATAAGAAACGTGATATAATGCAGTTAGAATATAATTATATACACCCGATAAGAAAATTTAAACAAGGGGTAATAAAATGTCCAAAATATCAGCGAATCCATTACATTGGGTGCGCCTTGACAACGCGGCGAAGATATATCCCGCGGCGAGAAGAAGAAATTGGAGCAACCTTTTCAGACAGTCCGTGACCTTGAAGGAGGATATAGACACCGATGTGCTTCACTCCGCGCTGGAGGTTGTTATAAAGCGATTTCCGTCCATAGCGGCATGCTTGCAGAAGGGTATGTTCTGGTACTATCTTCAGCAGGTCAGATCCACACCCGAGATAAAAGAAGAATACAGCTACCCTCTCGTACATATGAATAACGCCGAAATGCGCAAGTGCGCGTTTCGCGTGATAGTACATCGCAACCGTATCGCGATTGAGTTTTTTCACTCACTTACCGACGGCACGGGAGCGCTTATTTTCCTTAAAAATCTTACCGCCGAATATCTCGAGCAGAAATACGGCGTAAGCATTCCCCTCGAGCACGGAATTCTTGACAGACATGCGACTCCCACCGCCGAGGAGCTTGAGGACTGTTTTCCTAAAAACGCAGGCCCCGTACCGCTTCCCCGCAAGGATACGAATGCGTGGCAGCTTGACGGAGAAGCTCAGCACGACGGATTTTTGAACGTCACCTGCTTCAAGATACCCGTAAAAGATGCAATACAAAAAGCGCACGAGCACAAAGCTACGCTCACGGTATTTATGAGCGCCGTAATGATGAAGGCGTTGCTCGACCTTCAGAATGAGAAAAATCCCCATCGCAAGCATCAGAAGCGCGTCAAGCTGCTCATACCCGTAAACCTGAGAAAGCTTTACGGCGCAAAAACGCTCAGAAACTTTGCGATGTACGTCATTCCCGAGCTTGATCCGAGACTCGGAGAGTATGATTTCGACGAGATCTGCAAGATCATAACTCATAAATTGGGCGCGGAATTCACCGCAAAGCACATGAGCCGTATCATTGCCGCAAACGTTGGCAGTGAACAAAATCCCATTATCCGAGTTATCCCCCTGCCTATCAAGAACATAGTTATGAAGGCGGTATTTAACAGCGTTGGCGAGATCAAATCCTGCCTGACACTCTCCAATATGGGTGCGGTTAAAGTGCCCGACGTCATGGCAGAATACGTTGAGCGCTTTGATTTCATACTCGGCGTTCAGGCTGCTGCTCCCTATAACTGCGGTATGCTGTCGTACGGCGACACCATTTATTTGAACTTTATCCGCGACGTCAAGGATGCGGAGCTGGAGCGTCATTTTTGGAACACGCTTCAAAATTTAGGGCTTTCTGCCGAAGTGGAAAGCAACAGAAACGAGAGGTGACTGTATGTACTGTATAAAATGCGGCGTAAAGCTTGCGGACACCGAGGAAAAATGTCCTCTTTGCAACACCACCGTATATCATCCCGAGATAGATAAAAAGCAGGCTCCACCCCTTTATCCAAGCGGTAAAATGCCCAAGGGCTCATCTGCCTCGAAGGTAATCTGCGGAGCTGTAATAATTCTGTTTTTATTCCCCGCGATCGTATGCTTTCTCGCGGACTTTCAAATAAACCACACTATAAATTGGTCAGGCTACGTCCTCGGCGCACTGCTGATAGCGTACGTGGCGTTTGCCCTGCCCATGTGGTTCAAAAAGCCAAATCCCGTAATTTTCACCCCGTGTACGTTTGCGGCGATAATACTCTATCTTTCATACGTAAATTTCGCAACGGGAGGCAATTGGTTTTTGAGCTTTGCACTTCCCATCACGAGCGCGCTGTGCCTGATAGTATGCGCTCTGGTGACCCTGCTTCATTACCTGCGCCACGGCAAGCTTTACGTTATCGGCGGATTCTTTATACTGTTTGGTGGCTTGATAGTGCTGATCGAATTCTTGCTTGACCTGACGTTCTCACTTGACTTTATCGGCTGGTCGTTCTATCCTCTTGCGGTGCTCTTCCTTGTGGGCGCCCTGCTGATTTACCTTGCCATCAACCGCTCCGCCCGTGCGGCATTTGAAAGAAAACTGTTTTTCTGAGAAAAGGAGACACCCGATATGAATAATAAAAACGATATTATGCAGGCAGTAAAATTCACGCTGTTTTCAATTTCCGCGGGAATTATACAAATAGCTTCGTTTGCGATCTTGGAGATATTTATCAAGACCTATTGGATACCCTACCTCGTATCGCTCTTGCTGTCTATTATCTGGAATTTTACACTTAACCGTAAGTTCACCTTCAAATCGGCGGCAAACGTGCCGATAGCCATGGCGAAGGTACTTGGCTTCTACCTCGTATTCACTCCCCTTTCAACGTACCTCGGCAACTTAGCCGAGCAAGCAGGAGCTTACGATTTCCTTATCCTTGCGCTTACCATGCTCTCGAACTTCGTGCTTGAATTCCTGTTCTGCAAGTTCGTGGTATATCGCGGTCAGGAAAACACTATGGAAGAGAAAAAGAAATAAAACAAAAATATTGGTGGAGTACCCAAACGGGAACTCCACCAATATTTTTCATGGTAGGGGAGGCTATTAGCCTCCCGATGTTTTGGCAAAATGTTACTTTATGACAAAGGACTACTCATCCACCGCAAGCGGTCGGCAAGTTGTCAAGTCAAGTGCAACACTTTTTAGAAATAAAGTCTAAAGGTGAAAGATAGTCGAGACATTTACGAGGACGAGTGTTGATGAGATGA
>JBGVPV010000063.1:0-25297 GCA_045127215.1 Eubacteriales bacterium
CCATAACGGATACGAGTCCGGAACCGATCTTCTCAGTACCGATAAGCTCAACGTTAGCAGCCTTAACCATTGCGTCAGCTGCCTCAATAGCTGCAACGAGACCTCTGGTCTCTACCATACCAAGTGCCATAAGTGCCATAATAATTATTCTCCTTTATTATTTTCGAGTATTTTACTTGTCAGCCTCTGCCTTTGCGGTAGTGGCTTTCTTTGCCGCGGTAGTCTTTGCGGCAGTTTGCTTTGCCTTTGCTTCTCTTTCTGCCGCCTGCTTTTCAAGACGCTTTGCGGAAAGCTCGGCAAGTCTTACGGTTTCGGGGTGGGGATTTGCTATAACTGCGCACGCGCAGGGCTTTTTGATGCAATGTGCGTTTGCGCTGTTAACTGCGGCGGTAACGGCTGAAACGTTGCCCGTTACTATCAGAGTTACCAGACGTCCTCCAAGTTTTCTTTCCCAGCTCACGAGGGATACGTCTGCGCTCTTGCACATTATGTCAAGCGCGTCCACCGCGGCTACTACTCCCGTCACCTCGACAAATCCAAGTGATTTCATAGTGCCTCCGTATTAAGTTCGTTCGGGTTCTTATCAGTCAAGAACGGGAAGGATCTTTTCAACGTCGCCGTGGGGGCGGGGAATTACGTGAACTGCAACGAGCTCGCCGAGTCTGGATGCAGCAACGCTACCAGCCTCAGTAGCTGCCTTAACAGCTCCAACGTCACCTCTTACCATAACGGATACGAGTCCGGAGCCGATCTTTTCTGTACCGATGAGAGTTACCTCAGCAGCCTTTACCATTGCGTCTGCTGCCTCGATAGCTGCAACAAGACCTCTTGTTTCTATCATTCCAAGTGCTTCAAGTGCCATTTTAATATTTCCTTTCAATAACTTTTATTTTTTAATTTTTGTCAAATGCGTTGAGTCTGAGCATTTTATCGGTAGATTCCTCGGTGTTAGCGATTATGTGCTTTGTGATAACGCCCGTGGTTCTTGCCGCCGCTTCAGCCGCCGCTTCTACCGCTGCCGTGACGTCTGCAACCGAGCCTCTGAACTTGATAGCCATGATCAGCGGAACGGGGAGAGAGTCTGCGTTTGCGGGTTTGTTTTTGTCAAGTGTTTCAACTGTGACGTTTGCCGCCTTACAGCCTGCGTCGACTGCAACGAAAGCGGCGGTCAAGCCGAATACCTCAACTATTCCGGTAGCTTTTCCCATATCGGTATCTCCCTAAATTACTTATTTATGATAGCGATCTTGAGGCCTTCCATCTTAAGATTGGTCTGGAGAGCTTCGTTGATCTGGTCGAGGGGATAACGGTGTGTGATGAGCTTTTCAAGAGGCAAGCCGATTGCCTTTGCTCTCTTGAGGAAGTCGAAGGTGGTCACGTAGTCGCGAAGGGTATATACCCAAGAGCCGACTGTGGTGATCTCCTTGGAGCAAATATCAAAGTGGGGGTTGATGGTAGCGTCGCCACCGTTGATGAAGAAGCCGAGCTCACAAAGTCCGCCGCCGTTGCGGATGAACTTATAGATGTTAGCGTGAGCGATGGGGCTTCCGGTGCACTGGAATGCAAAGTCAGCGAGATATCCGCCGAATGCGTTCTGAACAGCACCTGCGAGCGCTTCGATACCCTTGTGATCCTTGAAGTTAACGGTCTCTGTCGCACCCATGAGCTTTGCAAACTCAAGACGCTTTGCCTCTCCGTCAACAGCTACTATGTTCTCAGTTCCCATAGTGCGGAGTATTGCGATACAGATCAGACCAATAGGTCCGCATCCCTGAACTACAACTCTGGAGTTGAAGCGGAGGATTCCCGTGGTCTTTGCGCGCTCTACTGCGTGGATAAGTACCGCGCAGGGCTCGATAAGTATTCTTGAATCAAGGTCAAGATCACTTACGTTGAATATGGTTGAGCCGCCTCTTACTACGAGGTAGTCGGCGAACCAACCGTTGAGGTGCTTGTCGTCGTCGGGAAGAAGTCCGTAAACGTCTGCGCCTCCTACGTTCTGCTTGTTAAGGTCAAACATAGTAATGTCGGGGTTGTCCTTGAAGATCATGCAGGTAACTACCTTGTCTCCGATGTGGAGGGGCTTGCCTGCGCTGTCCTTCTTGACGTTCTTACCCATCTTTACTATCTCACCCGTGCCCTCGTGTCCGAGAACTACGGGGATAAGGGAGAAGGGATCGCGCTTGAACTCGTGAGCGTCTGTACCGCACACGCCGCATCCTTCAACCTTTACGAGAATATCGTCATCTCCAAGCTCGGGGATGGGATATTCCTGAATGTCAAAATGCTCGAGCTTTGTAAGCATAGCAACGCGGCTCTTTGTGGGAACGGGTCCTGCCGCAGCGGGCTTTGTGTCGTTACCCATGCTCTCAAGCACTTGTCTGACGATCTTTTCGATATCAGTGGATCTGATGTCCATCTCGTGTCATCCTTTCGTAAACTTCTATGTATTTTACATCTGCGTTTCAAAATACTTCTTTCCCCAAGCGGAAAGTGCTGTATCCTGCTCTTCGCTTCCGCCGCTGACTCCAAGTCCGCCGACGATCTCACCCTTTTCGTTCTTCAGCTCGTCTCCGCCGCCGAAGATAACTATCTTGCCGCCGTTTGTGAACTGTATTCCGTAGAGTGACGCGCCGGGCTGCGCGAGGGGCTTGAGCTTGATAGTGGACATTTTGAGTGCCACTACCGTAAACGCTTTATTGACGGCTACGTTGTAGCTTGCGATATAGGCGTCGTCATCAGACTTTACTACCTTGGGGTTGCCTGCCGCATCCGATACACAGACAACGGCGCGGACTCCCGTGCGTTTTGCCTCTACAAGCACGGCGTCAGCCAGCTTATCCGCCAAGGCAAGTGTCATTTTCGACTTATCAGCCTTGAGGGAAGATATAGTATTTTGAACGATTAGTCTTATTTGCTCTTCGTTCATAGTGGTTTATAAATTACTTGCCGAGCTGCTCAAGAACGAGCTTTGTTACCATTGCGATGGTGTCAGCGTCAGCGCCCTTGCCGGAGTTGCAGCTACCGCCACAACCGTGACAGCTGGGCTTGCCTGCCTTAGCGTTAGGACAAACGTCAGCGGGGTGCTTACCCTTCATACCGAACTGACGGCGGATCTCGTAAAGTCTCTGAACCTGAGCGTCTGTGAGCTGCTTAGGACCGCCGAGTACCTTTGCCTGGTAAAGGAGCTGTGCGTAGAACTCAAGGGATTCCATCTTGTGATATGCGCTGAGAAGTGAATCAGAGAAGGAAAGTGCGCCGTGATTTGCGAGAAGTACTGCATCGTAGTGCTGGAGGTACTTGGAGATAGCGTCGGGAATTTCCTCTGTGGAGGGAGTACCGTACTCAGCTATCGGAACGCAACCGAGAGCGATTACTGCCTCAGGCATGATCGGCTCTGTGAGCGGGATTCCTGCGATCGCGAAGGAAGTAGCGTAGAGGGGATGAGCGTGAACAACAGATGTAACGTCGGGACGCTCACGGTAAACTCTCATGTGCATCTTGATCTCGGAGGAGGGCTTAAAGCCGGGGTTTGCCTGGATTACCTTTCCGTTTGCGTCAACCTTACAGATGTACTCGGGAGTCATAAATCCCTTGGATACGCCTGTGGGGGTGCAGAGAAATTCGTTGTCGTTAAGCTTTACGGAGATGTTACCGTCGTTGGAAGCAACCATTCCCTTGTTGTAGATACGCTTACCAATTTCGCATATCTGTTTTTTGATTTCAAACTCGTTTACCATTTTTGTTCTCCTTATGTTAAATAATTTTTTTAAAATTTTTATTTTTGATTTGATTTATTTAAGCTCTGCTTTTTTGCAGATAAGCTTTAAGTTCGGTCACACCCTCGCCCGAGTGTGAGTTTATCGGGAAGATCTTTTCGCATCCCGAAAGTCTGAGCCAGGCTTCCGCCCTCTCGGGAGTTGCCTTGTCTATCTTTGTTACGATACCTATGACCTCTCGGTTTACCATACAGGTGATATTGGGAGGGAAGAGGGAGTAGTCGTCATCAGCTGAGATCAGCAGCGCGACTATGTCCGCTTCGTACGAGTATATCGCCAGCGCCGCCCCGAGACCGTGTACCTCGGCGTACTCGCCGGGTGAGTCTATGAGCCAATCGCCGTAATCAATGTACTGCGTTTTTACGTACCGTATATCCTCGCCCCGAAGCGCTTGCTTGAGTGTGGTTTTTCCCACTCCGTGCCGTCCTACGAGGAGAGTTTTTCTCATTAAGTTTTGGTTATCTTGCATACTGTAAATCCAAGCGTGCCCTCGGCGTAATCTACAACCGCTTTGAGAGAGGCTTCAACCTCCGAGAAGGTTCCCGTAAGTATTACCGTTCCGCTGAAGCGGTCAACAAATCCGAGCTGTGCGCCTGACGCCTTGATGGAAACGTCGCCTGCGATTATTGCGGTTTCCGCGGGGCTGAGTGTAAGAATACCGATAGCCGATTTGGAATATTCAACTGCGGGATCAAGTCCTAACTTGCGATACAGGATCTCGTCGGGGTTTGCGATGATATGCGCGAGCGTTATCTGCTTACCCGGTACAAGCTCTTGTATGATGCGTTGCTTTGTGGTGTTATCGTGCAATTTTTATACCTCCTAACCGCCTATACGGCCTATGAGTCCCGTCGCGTTTACTATCTCAAGAAGCTTTTGCATCTGCTCCTTTTTCGGAGGCTCGATGTGAGCCATTGAGTAGCTTCTGCCAAGACCTGCGTATTTGTCCGAGCCTATTCTGTGATAGGGGAGCAGGTGCATTTCCTTAGCCGTTCCGAGTGAGCGCGCGAACTCTGCGATAGAGCGTATCTCCTCCTCGGTATCGTTAAAGGTTGGAATAACGGGTGTTCTTATGATAAGGCGCTTGGCTTCTCTTGCAATATGTCTTGCATTCTCAAGAATAAGCGCGTTATCCTTGGTAGTGAACTCGCGGTGCTTGTCACCGCTTGTGTGTTTTATATCCATAAGCACGGTGTCAACGTAGGGGAGCAGTCTGCGTATAACGCTGATGTCTGCATACCCTGCCGTCTCTATCGCGGTGGATATTCCTTTTTGCTTGGCGGCTCTTAAGAGCGCCTCGGAGAAGTCCGGCTGCCACAGGCATTCACCGCCTGAGAGCGTCAGCCCTCCGCCGCCCGAGCGGGCGTAATAGACTCGGTCTCGGGAGATCTCGTCAAGCACCTCTCCTACCGTAACGTCACGTCCCACGGGCTTTGTGACACCTGCGGTCGTGATATTTTCGACGTGAAAATCCTGACTTTCGGGATTACAGCACCATCTGCACCGTAAGGGGCAACCCTTAAGAAATACGATAGTTCTTATTCCCGGTCCGTCGTGAATGGAGAAGCGCTGGATATTGAAGATCCTACCCTTGACGTCGAGTAAGTTCTGATCCATCGTCATTCACCTCCCAGAGAGTGATCAGAAGCCTTGCTGCTCTGTTCGGTTGATGATGTCTTCCTGCAATCCCTTGGAGAGAGTGGTGAAGAGGGCGGAGTAGCCCGCAACTCTTACTACAAGAGATTTATATTTTTCGGGATGCTTTTGTGCATCGCGAAGTGTTTCACGGCTTACTACGTTGAACTGCATGTGGCTACCCTTCTGATCGAAGTAGCCGCGCACGAGTGCCACGAAGCTCTCAAGTCCGCTCTCGCCCTCAAGTGCTGAGGGATGGAACTTCATATTGAAGAGCGTTCCGTTGGATGCGATGTAGTGGTCAAGTCTCGATACCGAGTTTGCCGCTGCCGTGGGGCCCTTTATATCTCTGCCTGCCGCAGGGGAAACTCCGTCTGCGATAGGAGTGTAAGCAAGTCTGCCGTCAGGTGTTGCGCCCGTTTGCGCTCCGAGCGGAACGTTTGCGGATACGGGGTAAAGACCTGCCTGGAAGATTCCGCCACGCGGATTCTTGTAGGATTCAAGGGGCTTTGTGTAGGTGTAAGCTATCTCACGGGCAAAGGCGTCAACGTCGTCGTCGTCATTACCGAATTTTGTGATAGCTCCGATGTCCTCAAGGAGAGCGGCGTACTTTTTCTTTGCCTCGTCGCTCGCGCCGTTCTTGCGAACGGTGAGGTAGACCGTCTTTATATCCTCGGCGGTAAGCTCCTTGCCCGACGCCACGATGGAAGCGGCGATCTGACTTGTAAGCTTTTCTGCCATGTGTCCGTCCATATCCGCGCCAAAGTTATTGTCAAGCGCTTCACGGAAGAACTCAAGTGTGTATTTTTTCTGTTCGAATACAAGCTTCTTGATGGCGTACAGTGCGTCGGTAACGTTTGCGATACCAAAGCCCTGGGGGCCTGTGAAGTTGTATATCGCGCCGCCCTCCTGCAAGCTCTTGCCGCGTCCGATACAGTCGTCGACCATACAGGACTGGAAGGGAAGCGGGCATCTCTCTGCGTGGGCTACGTCGATGGCGTTGTCCGCGTTTACGAGAAGCTCGATAAAGTAGTTCATCTGCTCTCTGTAAGCGTTCTCAAACTCCTCGTAAGTGCTCATTGACTTTACGTCGGGAGTTGCGGGGCCGATGCGAACGTTTTTGTCAACGCCCTGAGAAAATACCATTTCAAGCGGACGGCACATATTAAAGAATGCCGCGTCGTGCCAGCCGTCCGTCTTTGCCGCCTTTTGCGGCTCAACGCAACCGATTATGTTATAATCTCTTGCGTCCTCAAGTGTAAGTCCTCTGCTTTGAAGTGCAGGGATAATAACTTCATCATTGTAATAAGCGGGGAAGCCGATACCCGTACGGGTGAGCTGTGCCGCTCTTATGAGAAACTCGTGAGGAGTTCCGTTCCAGACTCTTACCGAGAAGGAAGGCTGGGGAAGGAATACGTGCTCGGTTGAGGTAACTGCCATAAACGAGAGGTCGTTGGTGGCGTCCTTGCCGTGTATATCCTGACCGCCTACGATGAGGTTCTGGAAAAGGCTGTATCCTGCAAAGCCCTCTGCCGATGCGGCGTCACGGACTTTGTTGAGGTCGTTGAGCTTTACCCAGATGCAATCCATAAGCTCCTGAGCTTCGTAACGGGTAATGATGCCCGCGTCAAGATCCTTTTTATAATAAGGATACATATATTGGTCGAAGCGTCCGGGGGAGATGGAGTGACCGCTGGACTCTACCTGAAGCAGCATCTGGATAAACCAGAAGGACTGACAAGCTTCTCTGAAGCTCTGAGCTCCGTATTCGGGAACTCTGTCGCAGGTTGCGGCAATAGCTTCAAGCTCGGTCTTTCTGCTGATATCAAGCGATGTCTTTGCCATGCTTCTTGCAAGTGTTGCGTAACGCTTTGCGTATTTGATAGCCGCCTCACAGCTCAGTATCACGGCTTTGAGAAAATGACTTCTGCGTGAGAAATCAGCGTCTCCCGGCTTGATAGCTTCAAGCGCCGCCTTTGCCTCGGCGATTATTCCGCGGTAACCGACTGCAAGTACTTTGGGGTAGTTTACCGTGACGTGTCCTATTCCGTTATAGAAATAGTTACCGGGGGTAAACATTCCGTGGTCGATGGCAAGCTTTGCCTCGTCGGTCATGTAAGAGGTAGCAAGCTCGCTCGTGGTCCTGCCGCGCCAGTATTTATAAACCTCGGAAAGTGTTTTCTTAGTTTCGTCGGAAATGTAGAAGGGGTCTGCAACACGCGTTGCAACCGTTTCAAACTCCGACTCCAGCCATTC
This sequence comes from Eubacteriales bacterium, assembly GCA_045127215.1. GTDB lineage: Bacteria > Bacillota > Clostridia > Oscillospirales > CAG-272 > HGM12713. The sequence continues at coordinate 7,671 of JBGVPV010000063.1, forward strand.
GAAAGAGTATTCGGGGAATACCTGACAGCTGCGGGGCGCTTTGGTTGCCGCGCCGACGATCAGCTCGTTCTCGCGAATGGTTATCGGGATATGCTCGAGAATGTGTGCAAAAGCCTTAGCTCTGCGCGTTATGATGGGCTCGCCCTCGGTAGTCTTGTAGGACTCTGTGAGAAGTACGGCTCTGTCCGCCTCTATCTGAGGCATTTTTTCATAAAGAGCGTCGATAAGCTTTTGAATTCTCGGAGATCTTTCAATGGGTTCTGTGTAGAACTTCATATTTTTATCCTCTCCTCTGCTTTTTGTACAAATGCTTCTGCGTTTATTTGTGTAAAATAACGCAAAAACAGATAATTTTATTAAAAACGATGATTTGCTACATACATTATAGCACATTCATACGTGTTTGTCAACGATTTTGTGTTTATTTTTTTGTGATTATTTTGTTTTGTTTTGGATTGTTGTGAGGTTGTGGGTGCAAAAGTACACAAAAATCGCAGAAAAATTTGTAGAAAACGTATATCGGGAAACAAAAACAACAAAAAATGACAACAAAAACCACATCTTTGTTGTCATTTTAATTTGATTTATCCGTATTTTCACTTTTCTACATTATATTTATATATAATTTTTGTGGTACGTCAGTCGAAAAACATTACCGTTCCGACGTCTTTTGGAGTACCTTGGGAGAGGCAGACGGCCTGCTTATTGTGTTTTTGGCAAAACGCGCGTATCTTATCGGCGTCGGGGTGATCGTCAAGGCTTCCGCAGAAGTATACGTTTGCCGTGTCCGCGCCCGAAGCTCCACCGATAAAGCCGTACTCGTACGGGGGTAGGGAAACGTATCCTGCGTTTACCGTCAGCGTGTCTATGCCTCCTAGCTTTGCCACCGCGGCGATCGAGTCGTCCGAGGTTATGATGGCGTTCTCTGAGATCACAACGGTTGAACATTTGGCGTAGCCTTGATTTGTATGGAGAAGGGGGAGTCCGTTTTTATCTGCAAAGGCTTTTATTTCGGGGGCACAGTATTTTGCGTTGGCTATTATGCTTTTGCCGACGACCGCGCAGTTAAGGGCGACGTCGTGGGGGTATTCGGGGCTTGGTTTTTTTAAAACCGTGTTTATCTCGTAGCTGAGTTTTTCAAGTGTTGAAAAGATCTCCTGCGCGAGAGTGAGGTAGTCGGAGTAGGTGAAAACGGTTTTGCCGCAGCACCAAACCAGCATATCCGCGTGGGCACAAACGGGCTCGGAGAGGGCGGGGAAGCACGGTAAAAGCAGAACTTTATCGGCGTACGCTTCAAGCGATCGGATCATTGACTTGTCGGCCCTGCCGTCGATAAGCGCCACGGCATGCTTTTTTCTTGCGTTCATATTGCCCTCCTTTGAGATTTACACGTTTTTTCTGAACTTATTATATCAAAGCTCGGCGAGGGTGTCAAGGGATTATTTTTTGTACAAAAAAATAACAAAATTTTGGTAAATTTGTCAATTTAATAATTTGTAAAATCGTGATATAATATTTTTACAAGGAGATGTGTCGATTTTGACGTCTTAGTTCAGTACGAAAAAAAGGAGAAATGTTATGAAATTAAATCGCAACTTGGCATACCGTTTATTAATGGCTACGATAACAATCCTGATTTCTGCGACGTTATTGGCATCATGCGGACTTTGGGAATATATAAAACCAAAGCATGAGCATAGCTTTGTGGGAAACAAATGCGAGGAATGCGGGTATCTGGAGGACAGCATAGGCCTTGAATATACGGTAAACGGCGAGGGAACCTGCCGTATTGACGGTATTGGAACATGTACAGATAAAGATGTGAAAATTCCTGAATATATCGACGGATATAAAGTTACCGAGATAAAAGGGTATGCGTTTTGGGGCATAGCGGTAGAGGGTATAACAATTCCCAATACCGTAACAAAGATAGGTCCGGAGGTATTTACTCCCGGTAAAGAACTTGAAAAGATTACCGTTGAAGAAGGAAATCCCGTTTATCACAGCGCAGGTAACTGCTTGATCGAAACGGCAAGTAAAACTATAATTTTCGGATGCAAAAACAGTGTAATACCTGCGGACGGTAGCGTTACGGTTATAGGACGGGGTGCTTTCAATTATTGTGAAGATCTTTTTAGTTTAGTTATACCCGAAGGTGTGACAAGTATAGAAGGCCTTGCTTTTTCCGGAAATGGAACGCTTTGGAGTGTAACTATACCTGCAAGCATGACGAATATATCAGAAACGGCGTTCAAGGATTGCCGAGATATCGTGGAGGTTATAAATAGATCCGATCTTGTAATCACCGTTGGTTCTACGGATAACGGATATATCGCCCAAAATGCAAAAGAGGTGCACAGCGGTACGACGAAGATCGTAAATCAGGACGGTTATCTTTTCTATACGTGGGACGGAGTGAATTATTTGCTTGATTACGCAGGATCGGCTTCCGAAGTAACATTACCGGCAACGTATAACGGACAGCCGTATGAAACGTACGGAGCCGTTTTCCAAGGTGATAAAAATCTCGTCAGCGTGGTGATCTCTCCCGGTGTTACCACCATAGTTGACAGTATGTTTTACATGTGCGTTAATCTTGTGAACGTAACTATTCCCGACAGCGTCACGAGTATTGGCATGTGCGCGTTTGATAGCTGTAGTAGCCTTACAAACATAGTTATTCCTGATAGCGTAACGAGTATTGGTGATCAGGCGTTCGAGAATTGCAGCAGCCTTACGAACATAGAAATCCCCGACAGCGTCACGAGTATTGGTAATCATGCGTTCCAGGATTGCAAGAGCCTTACGAGCGCAAAGTTACCCGACAGCGTCACGAGTATGGGTGATGATGCGTTCGATGGTTGCAGTAGCCTTATGTATAATGAATATGATAATGCATATTATCTCGGTAACAGTTCTAACCCATACTTGTTATTGATGAAGGCAAAAGACAAAACGATAACTTCTTGTAATATAAATGTTAATACGAGATTTATATATAGCGATGCATTCTCAGACTGTCACGGTCTTACAAGCATGGTGATCCCCGATGGAGTTACGAGTATTTGTGATTATGCGTTCCATTATTGCGGTAGACTTGCGAGTATAGTAATCCCCGACAGCGTCACGAGTATTGGTTATAGTGCGTTCTATGGGTCCGATCGCCTTACGAGCATAACTTTCGAAGGCACCAAGGCGCAGTGGAATGCTATTTCAAAGGGAAATTATTGGAATAGGGGTACCGACAATTACACCGTTCACTGTACGGATGGAGATATAGCAAAATCCAATAGCTGACAAAATAATTCGCCCTCGGATTTTTAAAATCCGAGGGCTTTTGTTGTATATGGTGTGTGTCATCACACCTTGAATTGTGATTGTAGGGGAGCATTCCATATGCTCCTGCGCGGTCTTAAACAAATATTTTTTAATTCACGCATTCTCCCTCAGTCGCTTCGCGACAGCTCCCTCCCGGAGGGAGCCTGAATTCGAATGCCTTCTCGACAAGCCTCGCTCTTGGGGAGAGGTGGCGGCGTGAGCCGACGGAGAGGGCGTTAGAACAGAAACCCTCTCACCCGACTTCGTCGGGAGGACTACTCATCCACCGCAAGCGGTCCCCCTTCCCTGTCAAGGGAAGGCTTAATTTTATCGTTTTGTTATCCTCTACATTTTTATTTTTTTATTCTCAATTACTAATAAATCAACTGAAGCACAAACGATACCGACAAGCCTTCCCTTGTCAGGGAAGGGGGACCACGAAGTGGTGGATGAGTAGTCTTTGGTCATAATGTAACATCTACGCCCAAACGGACAGTCGGGGACGCCTGTCCCTACAAATGTATTATACCGTACGTTGTAGGGGTCGACGTAGCGAAGCGGCGCGAGGGTAGTGAATGATACCACAGTGTGGTATCAGAGCCCGAGCGTGACCGAACCGCAGTAGACCCTCGGCGACCCGCGCGGTCATAAAGTAACATTTACGCCCGAACGGACAGTCGGGGACGCCTGTCCCTACAAATATATTCTACCGTACGTTGTAGGGGAGGGGTTTCAACTGCGTAGCAAGTTTGCAAAAGCAAACATTGCTGCATCCCGTCTTTATTTTTTTAATTCAATGCTGGAGGGATAATATTCTCCCTACAGTTATAAAAAATGTCACGGCGAAGGAGGGAGAGGGATTTTACCAAAAGGCGATAAAAAACAAAAAAGCAGATCCGAATAAGATCTGCTTTTCTATTGCGAAACCCTGATGGGTTGATACCGCTCTTATGTTCAAGCTCTGTTAATTTTGCCGGAACGAAGGCAACGGGAACAAACTGCAACGGTCTTAGGTGTACCGTCAACGATCGCCTTTACCTTGCGGATATTGGGTTTCCAAGTTCTGTTTGTTTTGCGATGTGAGTGAGAAACGGCCTGACCGAAAACTACTCCCTTTCCGCAAATACTGCACTTTGCCATATTGACACCTCCTCAATGCACCGTAGCGCATGTGACTTTCTGAATGTTTCCATAGAACGTTTGTTATTATACCATATCTTTTTGAAAAATGCAAGGGTTTTTTTAAAAAAAATCAAAATTTACTTACTTTTTTATATCAAAGGCGAAAAATAGCGTGTTTTTCGTGGGATTTAGTCTGTAATTTCCCCGAAACACACGTCAGCATCAGTTGAGATAAGACGCACTCTGAGGCATTGGGCGTGTATCGGTGTGGGGGAGGGGACTCTGACCTCTATAAAGTCGTCGGTGTGCCCTGTGGCAACTCCGTCCGCAAAGCTTTCAAACAGCACCTCGGAGACAGGCTCGTCCGCTATACGCTTTTCGAGCAGCTCGCCGCGTATCTGTGACTCGACGTCGGAAAGCACGTGCAGGCGGCGGCTCTTTTCTGCCTTTTGTATCTGCCCTGACATTGTGGCGGCGGGAGTGCCTGCTCGCTTGGAGTAGGGGAAGATATGCGTCATAAGAAATCTTGCGTTTCTTACGAACTCAACCGTCTCTTCAAAATCCTGCTCGGTCTCACCCGGGAAGCCCACGATGATATCGGTTGTAAATTGTGAGCGGGGGATATATTTTCTTAAAAGCTCTATTGCACGCATTGCCATATCCGCGTTATATTTACGCTTCATATCGGCAAGCACCTTACTGCTTCCGCTTTGCAGCGAGAGGTGGAAGTGAGGGGCGAGCGATTTCAGCGGCGCGATACGCTTTACAAAGTCCTCTTTTATCAGCGAGGGGTCGAGAGAACCGAGACGGACTCTGCCGATGCCCTCGATCTTATCAACACGGCACAAGAGATCAGCAAGATCCACGCCGCCGAGATCTCTGCCGTAGGAAGCGGTCTCGATACCCGTCAGCACTACCTCGCGGCAGCCGTTCTTTGTGAGTATCTCCACCTCTTTGATGACCTCATCAAAGGGCTTTGAGCGTATTTTTCCGCGGGCGTTCGGTATGATGCAGTAGGTGCATCTGCTTTCACAGCCGTCCTCTATTTTGACGTAGGCACGCGTGCGGTCGAATTTTGTGATAGTCATATCCTCAAAGGGTGCGGAATTGATGTCGGAGACTGAGATCTTTGTCTTGCTGCCATTCTGCTTATTTTTGCAAAGCTCGTCCGCAAGTCTTGCGGCGGACAGCTTATCGGAGTTGCCTATTACGGCGTCAACGCCCTCGATAGCCGCCACCTCGTCGGGTGCGGTCTGCGCCATACATCCCGTCACGATCACCACGGCATCGGGATTTTTTGAAATAGCTCTGCGTATGAATTGACGCGCTTTTCGGTCCGATTCCGCCGTTACCGTGCAGGTGTTGATAATATATGCGTCGCACACGGCGGTAGGGGATATTATATCAAATCCGCGCGCTTCAAGCGCTTCGGCTATCGCCTGCGACTCGTATTGATTTACTTTACAGCCGAGCGTATATATGCCCGCCGTTCTTTTTTCTTTTTTCATAAATTACACTCCGTATAGTAGCTGATTATATTTTATCATAAAAAGCACGCTTTGTAAATACAAAATTTATTTAAAATATTTGTAAAAGGTACTTGAAAAAAAGGGGAAAATGCTTTATAATGATATGTGAAGTTTGTATAAAACAAAAGCAAAGGAGTAATGAAAATGAGCACTCTTCACATTGTAGATCATCCGCTTATAGTTCATAAGCTTTCAATTATGCGTAATAAAAAGACAGGCTCCAAGGATTTCCGTGAGCTTCTTGACGAGATAGCACTTCTTATGGGCTACGAGCTTACGCGAGATCTTCCTCTTGAGGAGATACAGATAGAAACACCTATAATGCCTATGAAGGCAAAGGTAGTAAAGGGCAAAAAGCTTGCCATAGTTCCCATTCTTCGTGCAGGACTTGGAATGGTAAACGGTCTTCAGACTCTCGTTCCCGTCGCTAAGGTAGGTCACATCGGACTTTACCGCGATCCCGAGACACACAAGCCCGTTGAATATTACTCAAAGCTTCCCACTGACGTAGCTGACAGACTCGTTATTCTCGTTGACCCCATGCTTGCAACAGGTGGCTCTGCGGTTGACGCGCTTTCAATGCTTAAGGCGAAGGGCTGCAAGCAGATACGCTTCATGTGTCTTGTTGCCGCTCCCGAGGGAGTTGCAAAGGTACAGGAGGCTCATCCTGACGTTGATATTTATGCGGCGGCTCTCGACGAGTGCCTTAACGATCACGCGTACATCATCCCCGGACTTGGTGACGCGGGAGACAGAATATTTGGTACACTCTAAAATATTTTTGGCTGATAAGAAAGGAAGGGACTGTGAAATAGCAGTCCCTTTAATGTAATATGAAAATAATTACAGTTGGCAAGAACGATGCAGGTCAGAGGCTTGATAAATTTCTTACCAAGGCAGTAAAAGGGCTTCCGCTCTCTATGATGTATAAGAGCATCAGAACCAAGAAAATAAAGGTCAACAGAAAGAGAACGGAGCAGAAATATATTCTTTCGGAGGGTGACGAGATACAGCTCTTTATTCGTGATGAGTTTTTCGACAATCCCGAAAACGATACGGGGGCACTCGGTCGTATTACTCCCAAGCTCAACGTGCTTTACGAGGACGAAAACATCATGCTTCTCAACAAGCGTCCGGGTGTGCTTGTCCACGAGGACGACGAGGGGGGAGAGAACACGCTTATTATGCACGTGCAGGCGTATCTTTACGGCAAGGGTGAGTACGATCCCGAGTCAGAGCAGTCCTTCGCACCTGCGCTTTGCAACCGTATAGACAGAAATACGGGAGGTATAGTTATTGCCGCCAAGAACGCCGAGGCGCTTCGCGATATGAACGCCAAGATCAAAGAGGGTGAGATAAGAAAGTACTACCTTTGTCTTGTTCACGGTGTTCCCAAAAAGCGTGAGGACGTTTTGCGCGGATATCTGCGTAAGAACAGCCGCGACAACACCGTTGAGGTCAGAGACAAGTATTTTGACGGCGCTAAGGAGATAATTACGGGTTACCGTGTGCTTGAGAGCCGAGGGGCTCAGTCGCTGCTCGAGGTGGAGCTGTTCACCGGGCGCACGCATCAGATAAGAGCGCACATGGCGCATATAGGGCATCCGCTTGTGGGTGACGGTAAGTACGGTATAAACAAGGCTGACAAGCAAAAGGGCTTTAAATATCAGGCGCTTTACGCCTACAAGCTCAAATTCCCGAGGACTGATAACGATAGCAGTCTCAAGTATCTTGAGGGTAGGGAATTTGCGCTTGATACGAAAGAAATATGGTTCGTATAAGGGGGGATATCTATTAAAACTAAGAGACGACTTTTGCGTTTTTTGATGCTTGGGATCTCGGGCTTGCTGACTGCGAGTACGCTGATCTATACAAAGCTTGGACTTATAGAATGGATATCACTTATTCCGCTGATGCTGTTTCTGATAGACGACGGTAAGACGGCGAATCTGAGAAAGAGGGGAATATACGGCTACGGATTTTTCTTCTTTTTCTGCTATTACGTAGTAACGTATCATTGGTTCTTTAATCTCTATCCTTTGGATTGGATTGCGGGTATGACGCCTGCGGCGGCTATAATCGTGTGTATGCTGGCGTGCGTCGGACTTTCAATACTTTATGCGCTTTTTGGGGCGACTGTTTTGCTTATCACCAAGGTTATGCTGCGTACTGAATTTCTGACGCGGCAAAAGCTTTTCCGCCCGTTCGTTATCGCGGCTATGTGGGCGGTCTACGAATGGTGGCAGACGTTTGGTTGGTGGGGCGTGCCGTGGGCGCGACTTGCCGTTGGTCAGACGTATTATATAGTCGGAGTGCAGACGGCGTCATTGTTCGGCCCATTCTTTATTACCTTCGCGCTCGTGCTTGTGAATGCGCTTATTTCTCAGGCTATAACCGAGAGGGATAATATCTCCTCGGTACGCGTGCTGTCGTGTATTGCGGTGGGTATTCTCGTATTTCAGTACGGAGTCGGAACGGTGCTGTATTTCACGGACCGTGACTCTGACAGTACCGTGAGAGTGGCGGCAGTGCAGGGAAATCTCGATTCTAACGAGAAGTGGGATGCTAACAGCACGAGGATTACGATAGAGACCTATACAAAATACACGCTTGAAGCGGCAGAGAAGGGCGCGACGATAGTTGTGTGGCCCGAGTCCGCGTTTCCGTATCAGGTATCGGAAAGCAACAGTATGGGCTTGCTTTGCTCAAATCTTGCAAAGCAGGCTGGAGTGACTATTCTTGTCGGCGCGTTTACCAAGAATGACGATGGGCAGGAGCTCAATTCTCTTATTTGCGTGCTTCCCGACGGAAGCTTTCACGAAACGGTGTATTCAAAGCAAAGGCTGGTGCCGTTCGGTGAGTTCGTGCCTATGAGAGAGTTCTTTTCCACGGTCGTTCCGCCGCTTGCCGAGCTTGTTATGACGGATGATGATTTCGCTCCGGGCGAGGGACCTAATATAATAAGTACGTCGGGGATCGACATTGGAGGACTTGTTTGCTTTGACTCGATATATGAGGAGCTGACGCGACAGAGCGTACTCAGCGGAGCGCAGATAATTTGCCTTGGAACAAACGACGCCTGGTTTTCACGCTCGGCGGCGCGTTATATCCACAACTCTCAGGCTCAGCTGCGTGCGATAGAAAGCGGCAGATATATAGCGAGGGCGGCAAATACGGGCGCGTCTATGATAATAAACTCAAAGGGTGAGATAATCAGTGAGCTTGAGCCGCTGACCGACGGAGTTTTGGTTGAGGATATCTGCGTCAATGACAATCTCACGCTTTATACTCGGATCGGAAATCTCTGCGTATATCTTATGATCGCGTTTCTCGTGGCTGTGGCAGGCTTTTCGGTTGCCGATAAAATTAGAAAAAATAAAGAAAAAAATACAATGTCGTAAAATTTTCAGTTGACAATTTATTTTGGTTATGATATTATATATGTAGATCTTATAATTATTTTTAAGGAGGAACATTATGAAAAGATCAGTAAAAATTTTGGCAGTTGCACTCGTGGCAGTAATTCTTTGTATGTCCCTCGTAGCTTGCGGCAAGCGTCTCAGCGGTACGTATGAGGCAGTAGCAACAAGCGAAGGCATTGGCGGATGGCTCGGAGATGCACTTAACAGCGGTGTTGAGTACACCTTCAAGGGCAGCAAGGTAATTATTGAGGTAACGCTCTTCGGTGAGGTTGAGACCTACGAAGGTAAGTATTCCATCGAGGACGACAAGATCACCTTTGAGTTTGAGGACGAGGACGCTGAGGATTTCGCCGGAACTGAGACCTTCCGAGAGCTCGAAAACGGCAATATAGAGATCGGCGGAGTTGAGTATAAGCTCATCGAAGAATAAAATTATGGGCTGATTTGTTCTGCACGGAATGAATCAGCCCTATTTTTTTGTAAAAAACTATTGACATTTGATGGGTATTGTGGTATAATACCTATTCAGTACGGGATTTTTCAAAAATACGTGATCCCGTCTCTCTACTGTGAGTAAATTCTTAACTTAATGCTCACGGTCTTAAAGTCCATAGGGAGGTGTAAAACATGGAAAAGGTAATCAATTCTTACGAGTGCCTGTTCATTGTTGATGTAACAAACGGTGAGGAAACCACCGATGCAACCGTGAACAAGTTTATGTCTTTGATCGAAGCTAACGCTGAGGTCGTTGACGTAGCAAAGTGGGGCAAGCGCCGTCTTGCATATCCTATCAACGATATGCCCGAAGGTTACTACGTTGTAGCAACTTTCAAGTCCGCGCCCGAGTTCCCCGCAGAGCTTGACCGTCTCTTCAACATCGACGAGACAATCATGCGCTCCATGACTATCAAGCTCGAGTATGATGCTGCCGAGAAAAAGGCTGCAAAGATTGCTGCTGAAGAAGCTGTTAAGGCTGAAGAGCCCGCAGAAGCTGCTGACGCAGAGTAATCACGGTTAGGGAGGTTTAAAATGTCTAATCTGAATCTCAACAAGGTTATTCTTGCAGGTCGTCTTACACAGGAGCCCGAGCTTAAGCAGACTCCTTCCGGTATCTCCGTAGTTCGCGTTAACCTCGCTGTTAACCGCAGACGCGCGAGAAGCACCGAGCAGAACGAGCAGCAGACTGACTTTATCACACTTGTTATTTGGAGACAGACCGCTGAGTTCGTTTCCAAGTACTTCAGAAAGGGTTCCGCAATTTGCGTTACCGGAAGCATTCAGACAAGCACCTGGACCGACCAACAGGGACAAAAGCGTTACTCCACCGAGGTTGTTGTTGACGAGGCAATGTTCGTTGACGCAAGAGGTGAGGGCGCTGACACAGGAGCTTCTTTCAACACCGACGCTTACGGTGCCGCTCCGTCCTTTTCTTCAAACGTAGGCTCTGCGCCTAACTTTGAGGAGCACAACACAGACGACGATCTGCCGTTCTGAGTGTACAGTTACACATCAACAAAAATAACAGGAGGAATTAATCATGGATAACAATAGAACCGAAGCAGTTGTTCGTACGCCCCGTCCCATGGTGCGTAGAAGAAAAAAGGTTTGCATTTTCTGTGCAGACAAGGTTGAGTTTATCGACTACAAGGATTCCGCAAAGCTCCGCAAGTTCATCAGCGAGCGCGGTAAGATCCTTCCCAGAAGAATTTCCGGTACTTGCGCAAAGCATCAGAGAGAGCTTAACACAGCTATCAAGCGCGCACGTCAGGTTGCTCTTCTTCCTTACGTAACCGACTAATTAGTGGGCGTGCGTATTTAGCGCAGAACAAAAGCACACATTAATTAAAGAAAGAACCGCTTTTATTATCAGCAAAATGATAGTAAAGGCGGTTTTTGTCAGATATATGATGATCTATCGCCGTAGGGAAGGATATTATCCACCCGCGTTTTATGAATATTATCTTTATAACAAAGGACTACTCATCCACCACTTCGTGGTCCCCCTTCCCTCACAAGGGAAGGCTTAATGTGACCCGATTTGTCCTCCTATGCATTTTTATTTGTTTATATACGATTATTAATAAATCATCTGAAGTACAAACGATACCGACAAGCCTTCCCTTGTCATGGGAGCACTCCGCTTCGCTACGTATCAAGTTTGCCGTAGGCAAACGTTGAGGTGACCGCTTGCGGTGGATGAGTAGTCCTTTGTCACAAAGTAACATTTGCATAAAAAACGGCGGGAGATAAACCCCCGCCCTACCGTTGAATGATATTTTTGCCACACATACACTTTGACGCAAAAAACAACGCCCGCGAAACGCGAGCGTTGTTTATGTATTATGTTGACTTATATCTTCGCATAATCCTCATCCTTCATAACCAGAAGAATGATACCTGCGATTACGTTTACGAAGATAAGGGTAACGATCGCCCAGCCGGTGCCAAAATCGTCCTTGCACGTTGCCTTCTTCATCTTGGAAAGCACGATAGCTCCGAGAATGAGGGGGAAGATCATATAAAAATGAAAGATCATACCTAAAATGATAAATACTTTTGCAACTGTTTTCATAATGAAAATCCTTTCGTTGTGAAAATTTAAATGAATGCGTAATTCATCTATTAAGCCAATTATATCCCATTTTTTTGCAATTGTCAAGGTTTTTCGACAAATCGATATCCGAAAAAATGCAAAAAAGTGTTAAAATGCTAATAAAGCGGGTATAATATGACCGAAGATAAATACGAGCAGGGGATCGAATGGTATATGCTTAAAGGTATAAACAGAAATATGATAGTCGTGCGCACGCCGCCTACAAGCAGATTTGAGGTGGCGTATTTTGTGCTCAGAAAGGAACGAAAGGCGGCAGGTGACAGCCGCAGGCTGAGCTTTGATGAGGTCGGTCAAATGATCCGCGAGGGAGAGGACGGCAAAAGAGAAAAAAAGAGAGGGCTTGTGTACGCGCTCTGGTTTATATTTGGTTCTGCGGTAGGTGCGGGGATCGGCGTTTTGACATGTATGCTGTTTCATTGAGGGAGATATCGGCAAACGCCGTCGAACGCGGCGGACGCTTTGCTATTGACAAAAGTGCCGTCGCGTGATATAATATCTGTAGCTAAAACAAATATCTATCCTCCGGGCGTGTGTGAGGAGCGGTGTCACATACGAAGGGAGGGTGCCTTCTCTGCGCTCTTTTTGCGGAGAAAACCACGTAAAATAATATTAAAAAGGAGAAATTATGCCTAAAAAAGAAAAAGGCAAGCTCCGCGTAATTCCACTTGGCGGACTTAACGAGATCGGAAAGAATCTTACGGTTCTCGAATACGCGGACGATATCATTATCGTAGATTGCGGCATGGGATTTCCCGACGAGGATATGCCGGGTATTGACATAGTTATCCCTGATATATCCTATCTCGAGGCTAACCGTGACAAGATACGCGGTATAGTGCTTACACACGGTCACGAGGATCATATCGGCGCGATACCTTACGTGCTTCGTCAGATAAATCCCCCCATATACGCCACCAAGCTCACGCTTGGTATTATCAAAAACAAGCTCGAGGAGCATTCGCTCCCCTGCGAGCCCTCTCTTAACTGTGTCAAGGCGGGGCAGACTGTAAGGCTGGGCAGCTTTGCGGTGGAGTTTATTCACGTAAACCACTCTATCGCGGACGCCTGCTGTCTTGCGATCACCACCCCTCTCGGAACGGTGCTTCATACGGGAGACTTTAAGCTCGACGTAACCCCCATTGACGGAGATATGATGAACATCACCCGTCTTGGCGAGATAGGCAGAAAGGGAGTACTGCTTCTGATGTGTGAGTCCACCAACGCCGAGCGTCCCGGATTTACGCCGTCGGAGAAAAAGGTAGGCAAGTCGCTTGAATACATCTTCACCTCGAATCCCGACAAGAGAATAGTTATCGCAACCTTTTCCTCGAACGTTCACAGAGTTCAGCAGATCATAGACGTCAGCGCATCTCACGGCAGAAAGGTGGCTATAACCGGCCGCAGTATGCTTAATATCGTGGGAGCTGCTGTTGAGCTTGGCTATATGAAGGTTCCCGAGGGCGTGCTGATAGACGTCGGCGCGGTGAAGCGATACAAGCCCGAGGAGATAACGCTGGTAACGACGGGAAGCCAGGGCGAGCCTATGTCGGCGCTTTACCGTATGGCGTTCGGAGATCACGCTCAGGTGTCTCTTGGCAGAAGTGACCTCGTGGTGCTTTCATCAAGCGCTATTCCGGGTAATGAAAAGCTGGTCAGCAGGATAATAAATGAGCTTTCAAAGAACGGTGTCAGCGTGCTTCACGACGCGGTCGTGGAGGTGCACGTTTCGGGACACGCGTGCCAGGAAGAAATAAAGCTTATGCAGGCGCTCACAAAGCCCCGGTATTTCATGCCGATCCACGGTGAATACAGACATCTTGCGGCGAACAGGGAGATCGCGCTTGATATGGGTATTGAGGACAGAAACATCTTTATATCCGATATCGGCAAGGTGCTTGAGATAGACTCAAAGGGCGCGAGATTTTCGGGAACTGTTCCTGCGGGCAAGGTGCTGGTTGACGGATACGGCGTCGGTGACGTAGGCAATATCGTACTTCGTGACCGCAGACATCTGTCGCAGGACGGACTTATAGTCGTCGTGGCGTCGGTGGATACCGAGGCAGGACTTTTGCTGTCGGGCCCCGATATAGTATCCCGCGGATTTGTTTACGTAAGAGAATCCGAGGAGCTGATGGACGAGGTGCGCGCGGTTGCCGCTGAGGCGATAGACAAGTGCCTCGGAAAAGGCGGACGCGTTGACCGTATCAATCTTAAAAACTGTGTAAAGGATGATCTTTCCAAATTCCTGTACGCAAAAACCAAGAGAAAACCCATGGTTTTGCCTGTTATAATCAACAGTTGATGGGATTTTGAGTCAATTTATTGTAAAAAAATAAAGAATTTTCACAAATTCATAAATTGTTCATCGTGCATTCAAGATTTTATCATTGAAAAATTGTATAATAAACAATATATGACTATGTATCAAAAATAGGAATTTATAAGACAGAAAAGAGGTACCCAAATGGGAAAGGCTAACAGAATCAGAAATCAAAGAGCTTCTACGGTGCTTAATCCTTCGGTAAAGCCCGCAAAGAAGAACAATCAGGGAATGCCCTCATGGGCAGTAAACCTTATCGCTATTGCGATAACCGCGTTCGTTGTGATCACCATCGCGCTCAGCTTGCTCTCCGCAAACGGCGTATTCGGACGCTTGACCACCGCTATGTCCAGTGATAACTTCCGCGTAAATGAAAACGTTATGAAGTATTTCTACAGCGAAGCTGCTTCAAACGCAGATAAGACCGCAACAGTTGATCAGATCATCGCTACCGCTAAGAGCGACGTAAAGACCATGCTTGCTCTTTGTGAGGAAGCTCACAAGAGAGGCATCGAGCTTGACGAATCTGACGAGGAAAATATCGATCTTCAGATCCAGATGTATGAGCTTTACAGCCAGTACTACGGTTACGGCTCAGTAAACGCATTTATCTCCGCATCCTTCGGTAAGGGCGTAAATAAGACTGACGTTAAGAAGGCACTCTCTCTCCAGGCTCTCGCATCCAAGTGCGGCTCTGAGCTCAGCGACGAGCTTCTTGAGAAGATCACCGCAGGTGATATCGATGCAAAGTATCTTGAGAACAAGAACGACTACGATATAGTTGACTACACTAAGTACACCTACAAGGTAACCTACAAGGATGCCGCTGAGGCAGTTCTCGGTAAGAGCAGCTACACAAAGCAGGAGGAGACTGATAACGCTGCTGCGATCCTTGAAAAGTTCAAGGAGCTCGTAGAGCAGGCTAAGGCAGACGCTAAGGCGTTCAACGAGATCACAACTCCCGAGGAGCTTAAGGCGTACATAATCGACCGTGAGGTTGACGATGTGTACGACGACGAGTATGATAACACCATTATGCCCGGTCACACCGAGGGTGACGGACACGATCATAAGGACGACGCGCTCGTTAAGCTTGGCGATCTTCCCTCTGCTGAGGATCTCAAGACTATCCGTGAGAAGTCCATCGCTCACCTCAAGACTCTTCTTAAGGAAGACAAGAAATATGAAAAGCTCACCGTTGATAATGCTGAGGCTAAGAACGCAACTCTCTTTGAGATAACCATTACTTCTGAGTTTGCAGAGGCATACGAGGAGATCATGGAAGGCGCATACGACAGCGCGAAGACTGTAATCTCTAAGTACGTAGTAGAAAAGGCTAAGTACAAGGATACCGATAAGATCGTTAAGTGGGCGTTTGAGGAAGGCGAGAACGGCCGCAAGGCAGGCGACGTTACTACCTTTGAAGAGGGAAGCGGTGCTGAAGGTGAAGCATATCCCGAGTCCGCTACCGCACTCAAGACATACAGCATCACCGCTGTACGTTCCGTCAAGACCAGATACAAGGACGCAACCATCACCCGTGAGCTTGGCGTAATGCTGTTCGGTACTAAGGACGCTGCCACTGCGGCAATCGCAAAGCTTAAGGCAGGCATGACTCTTGAGGAGTTCGAGGCTATCTGCACTGAGCTTACAGGTACTTACAGACATTACGAGAACTACGTAGAGGGTAATGCAGGCTCTGACGTATTCGACGAGTGGGTATTCGACGAGAAGACCACCGTTGGTGCGTTCACCGCAACTCCCATCGAGATTACCGAGGGCAAGACTTACGCAGTGGCTATCTACACCGCTGATAAGGAAGCTGTATGGTATCTTGACGTAAGAGCTGATATCCTCGAGGAGACCTACGAGGCAACAGTAAAGAATCTTGAGAACACCTACGTTATCAAGGCTAAC
The DNA here is from genome assembly GCA_045127215.1 of Eubacteriales bacterium. GTDB lineage: Bacteria > Bacillota > Clostridia > Oscillospirales > CAG-272 > HGM12713. The sequence goes on from JBGVPV010000063.1 coordinate 23,913, forward strand.
GATAAGGTAATCGGAAAACTCGGCGCGTAAGCGTCAGATTATAAAGAAAATGCCGCGGAAAAGTTTTTTCGCGGCATTTCTTAGAAGAATTTACGCAATATGAGAGGTATAAAATGGTACTTGAGGTAAAGAGATCGACTGTGGCTTACCGTTGCCCTGCGTGCGGTAGCGGCGTAATGAGCGCCGTGGACGCGTTTGGACTTGGCGCGGATATGATAAAGCTTAAGTGTGATTGCGGCGGCAGTGAGATGACTATCACCCGTTACGGAGCTGATAAGGTGAGATTTACCGTACCGTGTATGCTTTGCCCCAAGCCGCATAATTATACAGTCAACACAAACGTATTTTTCGGCAAGGAGCTGTTCGTGCTGCCGTGTCCGTATTCCGATATCAATATTGCCATGATGGGTGAGGAAAATCACATCAAGGCAGAGCTTTCACGTACGGAGCTTGAGCTTTTGGATCTGCTTGAAAAGAGCGGGCTTGACAGCTTTGCGTCACTTCAGGGTGAGCAGGAGCTGAGCGACCCTCAGATAGTTGAGATAATTGCTTATATGATCAAGGAGCTTGACGAGGAAGGCAAGATCAAATGCCGTTGCGGCGAGGGCGTTGAGGGGGACTACGAGCTGGAGTTTTTACCCGAGGGCTTGCGCCTTAGCTGTAAAAAATGCGGCGCTTCAAAGACCGTAGAGACTGCGTCTCTGATACAGGCGTATGAATTTATCAATACGGATCTTTTGGAGCTTGAATAATTTTTGAAAAATTGCTAAAAAAGTGTAAAAAACTGTTGACAAATGACGCTTTTTTGTGTATAATTGTTTTGTGATATAAGGCAATGAGTTGCCATTTGTAAAAATAGTTAGAACAATGGGGGGTAAGACGCTTTGAAATCTACCGGTGTAGTCAGAAAGGTCGATGAGTTGGGAAGAATAGTTCTCCCGATAGAGATCAGAAAAGTGCTGGATATAAAGCAAAAGGACGCAATTGAGATTTTTACTGATGGAGATAAGATTGTTCTTCAGAAGTATCAGCCTGCGTGTGTATTTTGCAATAATACAGATGATGTTGTTTATTTCAGCGGCAAGCGTATCTGCAAGGCATGCGTAAGCTTGCTTAAGGAACAGGTTTAATGATTAAAAAAAACACGAGTTTGAAAATGACTCGTGTTTTTTATTTTATCTGTGGGGCGTTGATGTTACTTTATGACAAAGGACTACTCATCCACCGCAAGCGGTCCCCCTTCCCTGACAAGGGAAGGCTTAATGTGACCCGTTTTGTCGTTCTATGCATTTTTATTTGTTTGCATACGATTGTTAATAAATTACTCGGAGCAGGAACGGTTATGACAAGCCTTCCCTTGTCAGGGAAGGGGGACCACGAAGTGG
>JBGVPV010000064.1:0-7419 GCA_045127215.1 Eubacteriales bacterium
CAAACAAATAAAAATGCATAGGACGACAAAACGGGTCACATTAAGCCTTCCCTTGTCAGGGAAGGGGGACCGCTTGCGGTGGATGAGTAGTCTTTTGTTACAAAGTAACATTTGCGTGGGTGGGCGGGACGCCGAGGACGTCGACCCCTACAAATTAGAAATGAATAAAATAAAATTTGGTGGAGTTCCCATAACCAATACGGATACTCCACCAATAATATTTTAATCTATATTTTCAGGAAGTTTTTTTGCTTACTTTTTTCTCGAAAAAAGTAAGAATTACTTATTTCCTAGTCTCTGCATAATAACGTCTGCGACGTCGTTTGCGACTTCCTCAATAAATTTAACGTCGCTACCCTCGACCATTACTCTGATAAGCGGCTCGGTACCCGAAGGACGAACTACGATCCTTCCCGTATCGCCGAGCTTTTGCTTGGTCTCGTCAAGCTTTGCGGCTATTACCTTATCGGTAAAGAATGCGACCTTACCCTCAGCGCTTATTCTGAGGTTTACCATGGTCTGCGGATAGCGTGTCATAACGCTTGCAAGCTCCGCGAGAGTCTTTGTGCTCTGCTCCTTGAGAATGGAGAGCAGCTGAACAGCGGTGAGCTGTCCGTCTCCTGTGGTGGCAAATTCACGGAAGATAACGTGGCCCGACTGTTCTCCGCCGAGAACGTAATCCTCGAGCAGCATTTCTTCAAGTACGTATCTGTCACCGACCTTGGTGGCAACGAAGCGCAGATCGTTTTCGTCGCAGAATTTTCCAAAGCCGAAGTTTGCCATGATAGTGCCGACGACGGTGTTCTTGTTGAGCTTGCCTCTTGCCTTGAGGTCAAGCGCGCAGATAGCTATGATCATATCGCCGTCAACCTCACGACCTGCGCGGTCAACGCAAAGACATCTGTCGGCGTCTCCGTCAAAGGCAACGCCGCAGTCGAGACCGTTTGCCACTACGTATTCAGCGAGCGCGCCGAGGTGGGTAGAGCCGCAACCGCGATTTATGTTAGCTCCGTCGGGTTCTGCCGCGAGCACGTGAACGTTCGCGCCAAGCTCACGGAAGAGCTCGGGCGCGGTAGCGCTTGCCGAGCCGTTAGCGCAGTCGATGGCTATATTAAGTCCTTCGAGAGTGCAACGGGCGGTGGATTTGATGTAATCAATATATTCCCTTACCGCGCCTGACGCTGTTGTTACCTTTCCGACGTCAGCTCCGATAGGCTGGGGGTAATTCTTTTGAGGATCGAGTATAAGATCCTCTATTTTTTCTTCGAGCAGATCGGGCAGCTTAAAGCCGTTGCCGCTGAAGATCTTTATTCCGTTGAATTCCGCGGGATTGTGAGACGCGGATATCATAATGCCCGCATCTGCGCCGTATTTCTGAACGAGATAAGCAACCGCAGGCGTGGGTACTACACCGAGCTGTATAACGTCAGCGCCGATGGAACAAAGTCCTGCCGCAAGCGCCGCGCCAAGCATATCCGAGGATGCACGAGTGTCGCTGCCTATTACGAACTTAGGTTTTTGATTGTTTTCTCCTGAGAGCACGGTTGCCGCCGCGCGGCCGATCTCCATTGCAAGCTCGCAGGTAAGCTCCGTATTGGCTACACCGCGAACGCCGTCTGTTCCAAAAAGTCTTCCCATAGTATATATCCTTTCGGTATGATAAATTTATTTTTTTTCTACGATATTGCCCTGACCTTTAAAAATGCTGTTCGGGGGCACTGTTCCTCTTACTGAGGAGAGGGGATAGATATTGGTGTTTCTGCCGATGACGGTTCCGGGGTTGAGAACGCTGTTACATCCTACCTCAACGTAGTCGCCAAGCATCGCGCCGAATTTTTTGAGTCCCGTGGGGATAGCTTCGCCGCCCTCGCCCTTGACTGTGACGAGCGTCTTGTCACTCTTTACGTTAGAGGTGATAGCACCCGCGCCCGTATGAGAACGGTAACCGAGAACAGAGTCGCCGATATAGTTAAAGTGAGGAACCTGAACGCAGTCAAAAAGGATCGCGTTTTTTAGCTCGCAGGAGTTTCCGACCACACAGCCGTCACCTACGATGACCGATCCGCGAATGAATGCGCCCGTGCGCAGCTCGGTGTCCTTGCCGATGATGCAGGGGGCAGATACCGTGGCGCTCGGAGCGATCTTGGCGCTCTTTGCGATCCACACGTTTTCAGCGGGGTTGTCGTATTCGTCGGGGGAGAGGGTTTTGCCGAGCTCTATTACAAATTCCTTGATATGAGGGAGTGCTTCCCAGGGGAATTCGTATTTTGAGAGCAAGGGTGCGGCAAGTGTGTGCGAAAGATCGTACAGCTCTGAAGTTCTGATGGTTATCATATAATATTTTCCTTTCCTTAGAAAATTTTTATCAGTTGAGTTCAAGATATTCTTCAAGAGTCAGTCCCGAGAGGTATATTTCGGTTGCCACCTCGCGTCCTACGAAGCGGTAGTGCCACGGCTCGTATTTGTAGCCCGTGATATCAGTCTTGTTCTTGGGGTAGCGTAGTATAAAGCCGTATTTGTAGGCGTTTTCAGACAGCCATCTGAACGCCGCCGTGTTTTCAAACGACTCGTCAAGCTCTGTCATTGATCTTGTCATAAAGTCAACGCAAAGTCCTGTCTGATGCTCACTCATTCCCGCTTCTGCGGAGTAGGAGCGCACTACTGCGATGGCGTCCGCCTCGGAGAGAGTGTCAATTCCTGCGGCGGTGTAATTCTTGGTAATATAATCTCTGCCGAAGTAACGCAGGGCGTTATCGGATATCGTGCTCATTTCGGTTGCCACGTAGGAGTCGAACAGCCACACCTGATACGCGTAATCTCGGTATCCGCTGGTAATGAAGGTGTCGGTAATACCCTGAGACTCCATCTCCAGCATAAGTGCGTACAAGGCGCGCTCGGCGCAGGCTCTGAGCTCTATTTGCTTGCCCTGTGTGTTGCTCGTTATCTTTTTGAGGTCGCTCGGCTCGTAGTTTTCGGAAAGCGCGTGCTGCTTGTTTGCGAGAATGAGATAATCGCTCACACTCGCAGGCTCTATATACGGCAGATAGGCGTCTACGTTTATCGAATACTGATAGTTGTAGCCCTGATCTACCTGCGTAATACCCATTAGTACGGTAAATGCGTCGGTGTAGAAAAGTATCTCAACGGGGACGAAAACGTCCTTCTTGTCGGTTGAGTACATACGGCGCTTTACTTCTATTGTGTTGGTTTTGCGATCAAGTGAGATACGCAGACCGTTGCCGACAGCCTTTTGCAAAAATTCGATGGGTACAAGACATTTGCCGCGGCTGACGATGGCGGAGCCCTCAAGATCGACGAGCGAGCCGTTGATAACTGCCTCGCGGCTATCGTTTTCAAATTTGAGGTAGTTGTTCTCGTCCGCGGTGAATTTTATTTTGGTGTCCGAGCCGCTTATGGTGAGCGAGGCGTATTCGGCGATCTTATACATATCGACGTAAACGTCGCCGTCGATGACGGTGCTTTTGTAGGGGAGAACGTATTTCTCGTCTCCTATTATGACGGTGAAATCGTCCTTGTTTTCAAGACCCGACACATAGTTGTATAAGAATATACCGCCGAGCGTCAGTGCTGTTATGCACAGCACGAGGAGTGCCGCCACGATCGCGACGGATACGCGGTTTTTCTTTGCGTAGCGTATAAGCTTTGCGCCGTCCGAGTTGTCGTACGGATCAAGACGCTTGCGCTCTGCGCGGTCGGCGTCAACGCTTTTTTTGAGCAGCGCAAGCTCCTCGGGCGAAAGTCCCGATTCGTTCGGTGCATTGCACGGGTTTTGCTGTTTCTTCATCAATTTTCTGTTTCCTTTTGAGTCAAAGCCTTACGGCTTGTTTTCTATTATTATGAAAAACGGCGAGGTGGGGGAGTTGAGAATGTTTATTCTCGTTGCGCACACCTTGTAGCGTGAGAGGGTGGAGAGATATTCGCATATCAGCTTGCCCTCGGCTTCACCCTCGGCGTGTCCGGGATAGACCGCCACGAGAATTATGGCGTCCTTATCCATAAGGGATATTGCCGCCTCAATAGCGGGAAGGGTAGTGGAGCGCATGGTGGTAACCGTTTTGTCACTGCCCGGCAGGTATCCGAGGTTGAACATTCCCGCCTTTATCGGTATGTCCACGTAGTTCTTTACGTTGTGGTGGGAGTCGAGAATCAGCGTGTAGTTTTTGGGGCATCCCGCCGCCTTGAGATTCTTTGCGGTGGAATCGAGTGCCATCTGCTGAACGTCAAAGGCGAACACGCGTCCGCTCTCGCCAACTGTTTTGGATAAAAATTCGGTATCGTGACCGTTGCCCATGGTAAAATCCACGGCAACGTCGCCCTCGTGAAGATGTGTGAGTATAAAATGCTTTTGAAGCTCTAAAAGATCTATCATAATATTTTTGTTTAGTCCTTGTTTTATAGTTTAGTCGAAAAGAGTGAAAATTATTTCTTTTTTTCGGGTGCGCGGTGAAGGTCGCCGCGTAAAAATTTCATGGCGCGCTCGACGGCGTCCTTGGAGTCGTACCACGGCTCCTCGTCGTAGCGGTAATCAAATTTTTTGCAGAACCAGCTTACGTCCTCACCAAGCTTTTCTATGTATGCGTTAACGATGGGCGATATCGCCGCCTCGAACTCCGCAAAGCGCTTTTTGCCGAGTCTTGCCTTGGCGTATTCAAGCAGAGCGCGGTAATGGGGCAGGCAGAAATAGGGCTGAGCGGCAAGCTTCTTTCTGAAATCCTCGTCGCTGTCCCACAGCAATACGGCGGTTTCTATCATATGCTCAAAGTTGAAATCTATGCGTCGGCAGATATAACAGCTTTTTTCAAGCTCTCCTATGCGACCAAGCGCCGCGCTTCCGGGGGAAGAAAACAGACCGCCGCCTTTTATCTCTTTTTTAAGCTCGTTTATGTGACTTTCAAGCGTCAGCGCCATACCGAGACGGTTCTTTCTGACGAACATCATATCGTAATGCGTACGGCAAAAGCCCTGCTTGTTGGTCTGTATTCTCACGTCGGGCTCCATCATGGAAGCGCCGAGAATGAGATCGAGCTCGTCGTTTTCAAGCTTTGCAAACAGCGCGCACAGGGGGCAGCCGCATTTGGCGTCGGCGGCGCTTGCCTCAAACGCTTCGTTGACGGGTATGGTATATATCTGTTCCATGCTTTTTCTCCTCGGGTGTTGAAATTTTTGCGCGGATATGTTATAATAAATATGTGAAAAATTTTCGAATAAATAACCACTTTACATTATAACATAAGGTGGCGTGGTTTTCAAGTATTTTTTGAAAAGCGAGGTACAAACTTTTGAAAGAAATTACCATTTCCGACGTATGCATAGAGACCGTGGACGGAGTTCGCGTCGTAGTGGCTCGTGGCGTTACGGAGCTTGATATACATAAGACTTTTGACTGCGGACAGAGCTTTCGGTTTGAGAGGGTAGAGAACAGCGCTCACGAGTGCGAGTATTCGGGCGTTGCCTTTGGGCGTCTGGTGTCATTCGCGCAGGACGGTGACACGCTTTACGTATATAACTCGGATATAGAGGATTTCCAAAATATCTGGACGCCTTTTTTGGGGCTTGATACTGATTACGGCGCGATCAGCGCGGATATCGTGCGCGTGGGTGAGGGCACGGTGCTTGAACGCGCGGAAAAGTATGGCAGAGGCATCAGGATACTCAGGCAGGACGCCTTTGAGGCGGTCATATCCTTTATAATCTCGCAGAACAACAATATCCCGAGAATTAAAAAGATCATTGAGGCTATGTCTGCGGCATACGGCGAGCAAATAGAGGTCAGCGAGGGAATGAGAGGGCATATCACGGGAAGCGCTGAAAAATATTCCTTCCCTACGATAGAGCGACTTGCCGGACTTGACGAGCAGGAGCTGCGTGAGCTTAAGATGGGTTTTCGCGCGTCCTACGTGCTTGACGCGGCAACTAAGATACACGGCGGCGAGCTTGATCTTGATGCGCTTGCGCGTCTTTCCACGGACGAGTGTATAGAGGCACTCCAGGCGGTTAAGGGAATAGGCGTCAAGGTCGCAAGCTGTGCGGCGCTCTTTGGAATGGGTAAGTACGACGCGTTCCCGATCGACGTATGGATAAAGAGAGTGGCAGAAAAATATTTTGCCGACGATAAAGAACCTTTTTGCGCGGCACGCTTTGGCGAGTACGCGGGAATTGCCCAGCAGTATCTCTTTTATTATGAGAGATATCTCGGCGGTGAATGATTTTTTTGAGAAGTGAGGGCGGACTATGACCGAGAGCACGAGAGAGATACTTGATAGGTTTCAGGTGAGAAAAACGGGGGCGCAGAAGTCTGCGTTTATTGAATACGTACAAGGTCTTGCGCGCGAGTGGGGATATTCTCTCCGCGTTGAAAAAGGCTCTTTCGGCGTTAAAAACATTGTAGTAGGTGATATTTCCCGTGCAAAAATCGTGTATGGCGCGCATTACGATACCGCGCCCGTTTTGCCGTTTCCGAATTTTATTACTCCAAAGAATTTCGCGGTCTATCTGCTTTATAATTTTGTGATAATACTTGGGATCGTGGCAATATCAGCCCTTGTGGGCGGGGTTTGCGGTGTGTTTTCGTTGAGTGGGGGAATTGCGACACTTGCCGTGCGGATAACGTACGTTTTGCTGCTGTTGCTGTTGCTTGTAGGGCCTGCAAACAAGCACACCGCGAACGATAACACCTCGGGTGTTACTCTGCTTATAGACATTATGCGTGAGCTTCCGCGGGATAAGAGAGACGAGGTCGCGTTTGTGTTTTTTGACCTTGAGGAAGCGGGGCTGATCGGCTCGTCGGCGTTTGAGAAGGCTCATAGGGCGCAGATGAAGGACAAGCTGCTTGTCAACTTTGATTGTGTTTCCGACGGAGATCATATATTGTTTGTTACGCGTAAGGGCGCGAGAAGGTGGAACGAAACGCTTGCGAAGGCGTTTCCGTCGAGTGATGATTTTGCGGTAGAGGTCGTGGACAAGGGGGTTTTCTATCCCTCGGATCAGGCAAGATTCAACTGCGGCGTGGGCGTTGCCGCCCTGAATTCCACTAAAGGCGGACTTTTGTATATGAACAGGATACACACCCATCGCGACGTTATTTATAACGAGAAAAATATTGAATTTCTCAAAAACGGCGCGTTGAAATTGATCGGGCTGTTGTAAAAATAAAAGAGGCTGTCTCAAATGCGTGATGTTCTTATCGGAGAAATCACCATAACGTAAAATTCCCACAGACCGATCAAGCGGTTTGTGGGAATTTTTTATAAGCCGAAGAAACGCTTCAAGCAAGCCTTCTCCAGCGGGAGAAGGGGGACCACGAAGTGGTGGATGAGGTGTTACCTCACAGGCTTAAGATCACTGTAATCCAAGCCAATATGCTTCAAGATATCCGATGTAACAATGTTGAAATTGTTT
>JBGVPV010000065.1:0-3218 GCA_045127215.1 Eubacteriales bacterium
CGTTCTATGCATTTTTATTTGTTTGCACACGATTGTTAATAAATTACTCGAAGCAGGAACGTTTATGACAAGCCTTCCCTTGTCAGGGAAGGGGGACCACGAAGTGGTGGATGAGTAGTCCTCACAAAACGGAGTCGTGTGTGTTGGGGTTAAAATACCACCTCTCCGTCGGCTCGCGCCGCCACCTCTCCCCGAGGGCTAGGCTATATTATATTCCTTTATTTATCCGTATGGGCGATTCTAACTCCGCTTACGCTACGTAGCAAGTTTGCCTAAGGGCAAACATTGCATTCGCCCGTTTTATTTAATATCATTCATTAGTAGGGGTTGCCGCCCACAACAACCCAAATTGTAGGGGGCGACGTCCTCGACACCCCATTTCGATGCAAAAGTCACCTTATAACAAACCGCCAAAACGAAGTGCCTGCGCGGACGCAGGCACTTCGTTTTTGAAGATTCTTTAAAGATTTTCCATCAATAATAAAACGCGTGATTACCGATGGTAAAGGCATACGGGCGGTTCTTGGAGATCCAATTGCTCGTAGCGATCTTGGGGTTCATAAAGAACAGTATCGCATCGTCAATATTGTATCCCTCAAGACAGATCTTTGCCGCGATAATACTCTCCTTTGTGGGTGTCTTGTAGATCGTTCCTGAGGCCACCGGAGTGAACTGCGTGCCACCCTTTCTGTCGAATATTACACCGTAAATAGTATTCGGATACTGTCTGCTCTCCTTGCGGTTGAGCACAACGCTTCCAACGGCTATTTTACCCTGCAAGCTCTCGCCCGACGCCTCGGCGCTGATTATTCTCGACAGCCAATAAACGTCATCGGAGTTATAAAACTTACTTCCGCTGACAAGCGTCTTGCCGCTCGTTTTCACGGCAACCGTGCGGCTGTTTGCATCCCAGCTCACACTCGCAGAGAACGCCTCCGCTATCGCTCTTATCGGTACGTAAAGTCTGCCGCTGACGTTAAGTATTTTTTCCACAGTGAAAAAATATCTGTCGTTTGCGCTTATGTAAAGCGCGCCCGAGGTCACGTACATAGTCATCGCGCCCTTCTTCACGCTTGCGGTATTGGTCTTTGCGTTCCAGCTTATCTCGTCAGCGCCCATAAGCTCCGAAAAGCTTCTGAGAGGCACGTATGTAACGGAGTTTATTATCACGGCTTGTCCTTTAAGCGCCGCTTTTCCGTCGATGGTTACGTTAACGGGAGCTCCGTTCGGTACGGCACGCTCGGTTATTCCGCCTGCCGACGCGGCAAAGACAAAGCCGCAAAAGGTCATTGCCATACAGAGCACAAGAGCCGTAAGCCTTCTTGAAATTTTTCCTGACATAAATTCCTCCTTTCCGTTATCTCGGGATACGTCACCTCAGCGCCGCCCCCCGAGTACATATATTATACCTTACCCCACGCCCCAAAATCAAGGCACAATATTTTCCATCAGCCAAACTTAAAAATTGATGAACAAAGTGGAACAATTTCAAAAAAGGCTTGAAAATACTTGCGTCTTGTGCTATAATTTTCTATAATAAAAGTAACGACAATATATGATTTTGGAAGGTATTAACAATGAAAAGAAAGATCTTAAAGGCAACGGTTGCCATCATTCTTATTTTAACTATGATCGCCGCCTTCACCTCCTGCACGGGAACTGCAAGACCTGCGGCTGAGAGTGCTGACGGCACGATAGCCGGCACAGAGATCCACTGGAGCTACAACAAGGACACAAAAATACTTGCGATCGAGGGTAGCGGAGCTATCCCGAATTTTGAAAGCTCTACGGCTGTTCCGTGGTATAACGTGCGCCAAGGCGTTACCAATCTTGTACTCGGTGAGGGTATTACCGCCATCGGCGACTACGCGTTCTACTATCTGCCCATACTTGAGCAGGTAAGCCTGCCCGGCACTATCACGAGCCTTGGAAAATATTCCTTTGCTTTCTGCTCTGCCCTTACCTCATTTACCGTTCCCGAGGGTGTGACAGCTATCGGTGACAGCTGCTTTGAGGGCTGTGCGGCACTCAAAACGGTATTCGTTCCGCATACCACCACAAGCATCGGTCAGCGCGCATTCCTCTCCTGCGGAACACTTGAGGACGCTATCATAATGGCGCAGATCACCGAGATCAAGAGCGCTACCTTCAAAAACTGCTCTGCTCTGAAGACCTTGTGCTTCCACGACGCACAAAAGACGCTTGCAAATATCGCCGCTGACGCATTCGAGGGTGCGGCAATAGGATTTGGATCTGCTCAGTTCACCGCATCTACCACAGGTAAAGCGACCTTAACTATCAAATACGTCTATGAGGACGGCTCTGAGGCCGCTCCCACTTATACAAAAGAATTTGTACGCGGAGCTGAGTACAGCATTGATTCCCCTGCAATTGAAGGCTACACCGCAGACACCGCGAAGATCACAGGTACTATCGTTGCCGACACCGCGCTTACCGTTACTTATAAGGTAAACGCTCCCGTAGAGGAATCTCCTGCTCCCGAAGAAACTCCCGAAGCTGAAAAGCCCGAGGAAAAGCAGCCTATCACCGTAGGCACGGTTATCGCTCTCGTTATTCTCGGCGCAGTTATAGTCGGAATCATCGTACTCGCAATATTTATGATGCGTGCCGATAAAAAGCCCGCTCAGAATCTCAAGGCAAAGAACGCAAAGCCCGCTCCCGACGCAAAGAAAAACAGCAAAAAGTAATTGCCGCAACGGAGAAAAATTATGAAGCAAAATTATAACGTAAATTTTAAAATATCTGAGGAGCTTCTCAGAAAATTCCTTTTCGTGTCGGAAGCCGAAAAGCGCTCCCCCGCCGCGCAGTTTGCGTTTATGGTGCGCAACAACGTAGCATATTACGAAAAGACCAAGGGCAAGATCCCCGACGCAAAGCTCAAGAGCATCGATATCTCTGAGTACGCAGAAGAAGAATAAGCATTTTGATTTAACGATCGAAGCAAGAACACCGCCGGGGAAAAATGCGCGATGTGCTTATCGGAAAGATCACCATAACACAAAATTCCCACAGACCGATCAAGCGGTTTGTGGGAATTTTCATTTTATAAGCAGAATAAACGCTTCAAGCAAGCCTTCTCCAGCGGGAGAAGGGGGACCACGAAGTGGTGGATGAGGTGTTACCTCACAGGCTTAAGATCACTGTAATCCAAGCCAATATGCTTCAAGATATCCGATGTAACAATGTTGAAATTGTTT
>JBGVPV010000066.1:0-25809 GCA_045127215.1 Eubacteriales bacterium
CCCCCCCCCCCCCCCCCCCCCCCCCCCCCCCCCCCCCCCCCCCCCCACGACCCGTTTGAGTACGAATGTTAGTAAAAAATTATTGGTGGAGTGCCCATTTTTAAATAGATACTCCACCAATTTTTGAAATTATTCCTTTTCTTCTTCGCTCTCTTCCTGCGTATTGACAGCTCTGAGAGTTACTATTGCCTTCTCTATCTTATGCTCGTTGATAACCTCAATGCTGATATCAAGAATTTCAGTAGACAGCTCAAAGGTAGTTCCGTCTACGGGAACGCTTCCGTAAAGACCAAGAACGTATCCGCCAAAGGTATCAGAATCCTCGTCGGAAAGATTTATTCCAATAGCGTCCTCCACGTCAGCCATAGAGGCTGTACCGTTGATCTGCCATACGTTCTCCGAGATAACGCTGATAAGCTCCTCGCTCTCCTCGTCCTCGTCAGTCTCGGCAAACTCACCAACCAGGCACTCGATAAGGTCTGTGATGGTAACTACGCCCAAAACTCCGCCGTATTCGTCAAGAACCACGGAGAAATACTGCTTGTTTGCCTTCATATTCTTGAAGAGCACGTCAGCCTTAACGGTTTCGGGAACGAAATACGCGTCCTGCATAGCCGTCTTCATTACACTTTCGCGGCTCTTATCCTCAAGTCGGAAATATGTACGCGCGTCAAGTATACCGAGGATATCGTCAACACTCTCGCCGTAAACGGGATAGCGTGAAAAACGGCTGTTATTTATTATGTCAGCCCACTCCTCGTGAGTTCCGTCTATTGCCAACATGGTAAGATCTGTACGGTGAGTTGCGATCTCACCTGCGGTGATATCGTCAAACTCAAATATATTCTCGATGATCTCTTTATTGTACTCGTCGATACTTCCGCCCTCGTGAGCCTCGTCAACCAGCGTAAGAACCTCGCCCTCGGTAACTCCCTCGTCAACGTCAGGCTTGAATACCTTCTTGACAAGCTTTCTCCAAAGCATAAAGATGAAGTTAATGGGTGTGAGCACTATGGATATAAATCTGAGCAAGCCTGACACGCCCATTGCAAAGCCTTCGGGATGGTCCTTGGCGATACTCTTGGGAGTGATCTCACCAAAAATAAGAACGAGAACCGTGATCGTAGCGGTTGCCACAGCGGATCCTATGGACTCTGCAGAGCTGTTTCTAAGATTCAGTACGAACAAATCAACAAACCACAAGGTTGCCATTGAGGAAAGCGCGATATTAACTATGTTGTTTCCCACAAGGATAGTGGACAAAAGCCAGTCGTAATCCTCGCTCATTTTGAGTGCGCGAGCGGCCTTCTTGTTGCCATCCTGAGCAAGCAGCTTCATCTTATTTCTGTTATAAGAGGTAAAAGCAGTCTCGCTTGATGAGAAAAATGCGGAAAACGCAAGGCAGATAAGCATACCGATTAAAATAGGTAAACTCCCGTCGGGTAACATAAAAAGTAAACTCCTTAAAAATATATATTTCCGCGTAAGCGGATTATTTTCTTGTTAAAATTGAGAAAATCTGTGAAACGCAAAAAAGCATAAGCCCGATCCTTTAAAAATCGAAATTATGCGTCCCTCGTTTTATTATTTAATTACAGCGTTTGTCGCGGTACTTCGACAGTTCCCGTCACAGTCACCGTTATCCACAGTAGAAATTCTCCTCTTTAACAATAAAATATTATATTAATTATACCACAAAAAAATATTTTGTCAATAGAAAAACCGATTTTTCTGTTTTTAACTCAAAAAAGCGCGGTAAAAAAACAGAGGACGGCGATTGCCGTCCTCTATTTTTCTCTCTAAACTCAGATCTTTTCCTTAACCTTAGAAGCCTTACCTACTCTATCGCGGAGGTAGTAGAGCTTAGCTCTTCTTACCTTACCGTGACGGATTACGTCAACCTTCTCAACGTTGGGAGAGTGTATGGGGAATGTCTTCTCAACACCACAACCGTAAGAAACACGTCTTACTGTGAATGTCTCAGAGATTCCGCCGCCGTGCTTAGCGATAACAGTTCCCTCGAACATCTGGATTCTCTCACGAGATCCCTCTTTGATCTTGTTGTGAACACGAATAGTGTCACCGATGTTGAATGCCGGAATTTCGGACTTCAACTGCTCGTTTGTAAAAGCCTGAAGCAAATTCATCTTCCAGTCCTCCTAAAATTAATATCCGGACGTTCATGCAGAGCTTCGCAGCGGACCGCCCTTAAGTGTGATCTATGCACACAGCGTGTAATATTATACCACAAAACTTTTTGTTTTGCAATAGTTTTTTAAAAAATTTTTTAAGTTTTTCAGCGTTTTTTGAAGCGCCTTAACATAGTCACGCCCGACGCCAATATTCCCTTTGCGTTGATAGCCAAGATCAGCGCAAAAGCCACCGCCGTCATCACCATCCAGCCACTCGGCTCGGCAAGCACTATAAGTGATTGCGCGACGATGAGTACGCTGTTTATCACAAGGCGTGGCGTGTGCAGGTCAAAGCTTACGTAGAACCGCGTATCGTACGCTCTTATGGCGTACACCGCCACGTAGCTGATAGCCGTTGCCACCGCCGCACCAAGCGCGCCGTGCGTGGGTATGAGCACGAAGTTGAGTATTACGTTAACTATCGCTCCCGCCATTGCCGTAAGCATTGACATAACGCTCTTTTTCTCGAGGAAATAAACCGTTCCGAGAAAAGATACGAGCGCCGAAAACGTAGTGGCAATAACGAGTATCGGCACAAATCTCCAAGACTCATAGTACGAATCCGCAAGCAAGATACGCGTGAGTATCTTAGCTCCTGCAATTATCACCGATGCGCCCATAAAAATGACGCCCATATAGTTTTTGAATACCGATGAGAAAAATTCTGAGCGTTCTTCGTCGTCGGCGTCCTTTACCAGCGAGAACTGCCACGCTTCGATAAATACGGCGCAGATAAGCGTCAGAAGCGTCGGCAGCTTGTACGCCGCCGCATAAAGTCCGTTCTCTGCCACACCGCTGTACGCGCTGACTATATAACGGTCGCTGACCGAGGTGATCAGCCACATCATAGTGGTCGGAATATACGGAATGCTGAATTTAAGCATTTCGCGAATACACTTGCGGTCAATACTGCGAGGCGAGATATATTCGTGAAGCTTTGCCGCATAGAACAGCGCAACAGTCACGCAAAGATCCGCCACGACCACCGACAGCACGTATCCCATAGCGCCCATATCGAACACTACGAGGAAAAGAATATTCAACACGATGGTAAGCACCGTATTGAGTATTCCCTGCGCCGCAAACAGCTTGGTCTTTCCAAGCGCCCTGACGAAATTCGCCGCCGCAGAATGCAGATTTGCGCAAATAACGTACGCGCCTACTACAAATACGTAGCCCTCAAGCGTGTCAAAGGCACGCAATACCTGAACTGCAAAAAGCGTCAGCACGCTTCCGATAAAAATCACAAGAAGCGCCGAGGTAAATACCCTCTTCTCGTCACGTCCGTCTCCCTTTGCGTCAAGCGCAAAACGGAAAAGTCCGTCACATATACCGACTGCTGCAAGCGGAATAATAAGATTTGCCGTTTGCGCTACAATGTCCGCAATACCAAACTCCTCAGCTGAGAGAAGCGCCGTATAAAGCGGCATCAGCAGGAACACAAGCACCTTTGAGGTAAAGGTTCCCACTGCAAGTATCGCGGTGTTTGACATCAGCCGCTTATACTTGCTCTCTGACATGATCAGTCGCAGTTTTCCCAGTTATGATATACGTTCATTACGTCGTCGTCATCCTCGAGCTTTTCGATAAGAAGTCCCATGAACTTGATATCGTCTTCGTTATCAAGTGTAACGTAGTTTGACGCAACCTTGGTCTTTTCAGCGGAAAGAAGCGTGTAGCCTGCCGCTGTAAGAGATTCCTGAACGGCGTAAAGATCATCGGGTACGGTATAGATCTCAAATACCTCGCCCTCAGCGGCAAAATCCTCAGCGCCTGCCTCAAGCGCGGTCTCCATAAGCTTATCCTCGTCTATGTCGCCATCCTCGTTAGAGATAACGATAAGTCCCTTATCCTCAAAGAGATAGGATACGCAACCGGACTGACCCATGTTGCCGTGATACTTTGAGAAGTAAGAACGAACGTTACCTGCGGTACGGTTACGGTTGTCGGTAGTTGCCTCAACGATAACTGCGATACCGTTAGGACCGTATCCCTCGTAAACTACTTCCTCGTAGTTCTCGCCCGTGCTTCCGAGTGCCTTTTTGATGGTACGCTCGATATTATCGTTAGGCACGTTGTTTGACTTTGCCTTGAGTATAAGATCGCGGAGCTTGGAGTTGGAAGCGGGATCGCCGCCGCCTGCCTTAACGGCAATGGTTATCTCCTTACCGATCTTTGTGAATACCTTCGCTCTCTGCGCGTCGGTCTTTTCTTTTTTGTGCTTGATATTAGCCCATTTGCTGTGTCCAGACATTTTTTAAAATCCTCTCTATATTACAAAAATTATAAACTTTTTATTGCCCTCTCCGTCACCTTTCGGTGACACCTCTCCCAAGGGGCGAGGCTCGGGGCGTCGACCTCTATGATTTACCTTTCAAAAGGCGGACAGTCGGGGACGCCTGTCCCTACAATAATCATAAAACGAAAGAAATCCATCTCAATCACTTGCGATTGTTAGCTCTGTTTTCTTTTGCTTACCTTTTCTTATTACAATATAAAACAAAAGAAATCCATTTCAATCACTCTTGATTGTCAGCTCTGTTTTCTTTTGCCTACTTTTTCTTTTTCAAAAGAAAAGTAGGTCATTATCGGGAGGAGCAAGCCCCTCCCCTACCATTACGGAAACGAAACTTCAGCTTTGTTTTCTTCTGCCTACCTTTTCTTATTACAATATAAAACAAAAGAAATCCATTTCAATCACTCTTGATTGTCAGCTCTGTTTTCTTTTGCCTACCTTTTCTTTTTTCCAAAAGAAAAGTAGGTAGGTTAAACTTTTTCGGTCTTTGCAAGGCAGATAAGACCAAAGGCGTTACCGAGAACGGTCTTTGCCGCCTCGGTGAGCTTGAGACGGGTGTTCTTTATCTGCTCGTTGTCAGCTCCGAGAATGGAGCAGTTGTGATAGAAACGGTTATACGCGCCTGCTACGTCGAGAATGTATCTCGTAATAACCATAGGCTCGTAGGTATCGATAGCGTCACGCACGTGCTCCTCAAAGCGAGAGAGTACCTTAACAAGCTCTGCTTCCTCGGGAGCGGTGATCGTAAGGTCTGCATTTCTATCGTAGTTCTCGGACTTTGCAAGCACCGAGCAGGTACGCGCGTAGGTGTACTGAACATACGGCCCTGTGTTGCCCTCAAAGCTGAGCGCGTCCTCCATAACGAAGTTTATGTCTCTTATACGGTTGTTGGAAAGATAATAGAATACCACCGCGCCAACACCGATCTGCTCTGCGATCTTTTCCTTGTTAGCAAGGTTCGGGTTCTTCTCTTCCATAATGCCCGCAACCTTCTCAATTGCAGACGCAAAGAGATCACGAAGAAGAATTACGTTACCCGTTCTCGTTGCAAGCTTTTCACCGTTGATGCTGACGGTTCCGTAAGGAACGTGAACAAGCTTGTCCGCCCAATCGTAGCCCATAAGCTCAACTACCTTGAACCACTGAGCAAAGTGAAGCGACTGACCTGCGCTGGTGACGTAAATTGCCTTATCGAAATCATAGGTCTGCTTTCTGTAAACAGCCGCCGCTATGTCACGAGTGGGATAAAGCGTAGAGCCGTCACGCTTAAGTATAAGACAAGGGGGCATTCCATATTCCTCAAGATCAACGATAGATGCTCCGTCGTCTATCTTCATAAGCCCCATATCGCGAAGCTTTTGTACCTGCGCAGGCATCTTGTCCGTATAGAAGGACTCACCCTTGTAGCTATCAAAGGTTATATCAAGCTGTGCGTAGGTCTTCTGATATTCCTCAAGGCTTATCTCGATAAACCACTTCCAGAGCGCAAGGTTTTCCTCGTCACCCTGCTCAAGCTTGCGGAACTCCTCACGGGACTTGTCAGCAAGTGCGGCGTCCTCGGCGATAGCGTTGTTTATACGAACGTAAAGCTCAACGAGAGCGTCAACACCGCCCGCCTCGATCTGCTCGCGACTTCCCCAGAGTCTATAAGCCGTGATAAGCTTACCGAACTGAGTACCCCAGTCACCGAGATAGTTGATACCAACACACTTAAAACCTGCAAACTCATGCAGCTTTTTGAGTGAGTGACCGATAACTGTCGTACCGAGGTGTCCTATATGAAACGGCTTTGCAACGTTAGGGGAGGAATAGTCAAGCACGACGGTCTTACCCTCTCCAAGCTCGGTGGGGGCGCCGTACTTTTCTCCCTTTGTGAGAACCTCTGCAACTACCTTCTTTGCAAGCGCCTTGTCATCAAGGAATATGTTGAGATATCCGTTAACAGCCTCAGCACGAGCTACGCAAGGCGCGTCAAAGCCCTCGGCAATAGTTGCCGCGATCTTAACGGGCGCCATTCTTAATGTCTTGCTGAGCTTAAAGCACGGCAGAGCGAGGTCACCCATCTTTGAGTCGGGCGGATATTCAAGCATACCGCATACGACAGAAGCGTCTATTCCGGCATCTGCATTGATGCCTGTGATCTTCTCTGCAATTATTTGCGAAATCTTACCTTTGATCTCGATCATTTTGTTTCTCCTTTATATAATACGTATTTTTTACACATAGGTTTCGCCCTCAGCGAGCATCTCGCAAGCGGCGCGGCGTACCGCGTCGGTTATCTCAATGCCACCGAGAATTCTTGAGATCTCCTCACATCTCTCCTCGCCTGACAACGCCCTAAGCGACGTGCTTACTCTGCCGCCGTCCTCACTCTTATATATCAGCAGGTGATCGTGTGCAAGAGAGGCGATCTGCGCTGAGTGCGTTACGCAAAATACCTGCGTATCTCTCGCGATCTCCTTTAGCTTTATTCCAACCTTTCGGGAGGTCTTTCCCGAAATTCCCGTATCTATCTCGTCAAATATGACCGTTTTGACACCGTCACAACGGTTGAGCACGTTTTTAAGCGAGAGCATAATTCTGGCAAGCTCACCGCCCGACGCTATTTTTTCAAGCGAATAAAGCGGCTCGCCGGGGTTTGTGGATATCAAAAACTCCACTTTATCAGTACCAAACGCGCCGAGCTCGTCGGTGCGCTTTACGCTGACCTCAAATTTTACACGAGGCATATCGAGGAACGCAAGCGTTTCAAGCACAGCTTCCGAGAGCTGTTTTGCGCTGCTTTTACGGCGCGCTGAAAGCTTATCCGCGATCGCACGCGCCTCAGATTCAAGTACCCTCAGCTCGTTTTCAAGATCCTCGGCACGCTCGTCGGCGTTCTCTATATTATCAAGCCGCGCCGCGCAATCGTTTCGATACTCAAGTATCTGATCGACCGTACTGCCGTATTTTCTTTTGAGCTTTGATATGAGGTCAAGTCGCGCCTCAGCCTTATCAAGTCGAGCGGTAGGATCACCATCGCCAACGTCGCCAAGCTCCGCGGCGCATTCCGCGATATCCTCAAGCTCAAATCGCACCTCGTTAAGACGCGCCGCAAGGCTTTCAGCCTCAGGAACGACGTCACTTATAGATTCAAGTGCGCCTGCGGCGCGTTCACAAAGATACGCCGCACCCATATTTTTTTCGCCCCCCTTGATCGCTCGGCTAACAAGCGAGAGGGATTTGCTTATTTTTTCTATACTTTGCAGCTTTTTGACAAGCTCCACAAGCTCTTCTTCCTCACCGCGCTTCAGCTTTGCCGCATCAATATCCTTTACGTGAAATCTGAGCATCTCCGAGAGTCTGTTCTGCTCCATAATATCCTTACGGAAGGAATCAAGCTCACAGCGCTTTTCAAGCACAGCGCGATATTTTTCACCGTATTCCTCAAGTATCTTTACGTTATCCGCAAAGCTATCCAGAAGTCTGACGTGATTTTTGGGATCGAGAAGCTGTTGGTTATCGTTTTGTCCGTGTATATTAAACAGCGCGCTTCCAACCTCACGCAGCATTGCCGCCGTCACGGGTCTGCCGTTGATCCTCGCGCTTGACGAGGAGCGGCTGAGCGTACGGGAAAGCATCACCGTCCCGTCCTCACTTTCAAATCCAAGCTCACTAAGAAGCGCGCGCACACTATCTCCGATTTCGGTAAACACCGCGCTTACGTTTGCGCTGTCCTCACCGTTTCTGATAAGCTCCTTATCAGCCTTTGCGCCGAGTAACAGACCAAGACTATCGATTATGATGGATTTTCCCGCGCCCGTCTCACCCGACAGCACCGTCATACCGCCGCCAAACTCAACGTCAAGCGACTTTACAACGGCAATATTTTCTATATGCAGGCTCTCTATCATTCGCCTGCCCCTACTCTTTCAGACACCTTTTCGTCGATCATATTGCAAAGCACGCCGCAAATATGATCTGCGCCGATCTCGTCGGTGGTTACCACGATGACAGTATCGTCACCCGCTACGCAACCAAGCACAACGGGGTCCTCAAGTCCGTCAATTCCACTTGCAACCGCGGGTGCAAGTCCGGGGATGGTCTTTATCACTACGTTATTGAGCGCGTATCTTATGCTGATCATCGACGAGAGTATGATCTTATCTATCGAGCCCGTCGTAGTTCCGGGCACTGCGTATGCGTATCCCGAGCCGCCGTCGATCGCTCTCTTGGCAAGCTTCATCTCGCGGATGTCACGCGATACGGTCGCCTGAGTTACGCGAAAGCCTTCTTTATTAAGAGCCTCGGTCAGCTCCTCCTGCGTATGAAAATACGAGTCGCTTATAAGCTCGATTATTCTGTCCTGTCTTTGCTTTTTCATTTCCGTCACCTCTTTATACAAGCTTTTTAAGTCTTATTTTTGAGCAAAAGCCTTCGTCCTTAACACGTAAAAGCTTTGCCGTAATATCCGCACGTGAAATATACGCCGAGTCACCGTAGTACATATCAAACGTCGCTCTGCCGTCAGCCGTCAGATGAAGCACCTTTTCTCTGACGCAGGTGTTTTTAATTCTGAGACGAGCGGTATCGGGGAAAATAAGCGGACGCGCCGTAAGCGAATGCGGACACACGGGAGTTACACACAAGCAAGAAAGCTTGGGGTCAACGATAGGTCCGCCCGCGGACAAGGAATACGCCGTCGATCCCGTGGGAGTAGCGATTACAAGTCCGTCTGCTCTGTACTGCGTGACAAGCTCGTCGCCGTCATACAGCTCAATATCTACCATTCTCGCCGCCGCGCCGTTGGCGATAACCGCCTCATTGAGCGCGTGAGCACGGAATTTTACGTTACCGCTCTCCGATTTTATCACTACGGAAAGCATAGCTCTCGTATCTAAAGTATAATCACCCGAAAACACCTTATCGAGCAGCTCAAGCTCATCCATTTCGAGCTCGGTCATATATCCTACCCTGCCCATATTGATGCCGAGCACAGGAACTCCCGCAGGCGCGGCAAGGCGAGTGCATTCGAGCATAGAACCGTCACCGCCGATAACTATGGCAAGATCCGCGTTATCGTATATCTGTGACACGGGCAAATAAGTATATATGCTTCTGTGCATTCTCGCGCGGAATATTCTCTCCTTATATTGCTCGGGAACGAATATTTTTTCCGCTCGAGATCCGATAGCCTCCGCTACGGCATCCGCGGCGGCAAGCTTTTCGGTTATGTTATAATTGGTGATCAGGGCTATGTTTTTCATTATAATAACCTTTCGTTACAGTCGTATTACTGCGCTATGCGCTTGATCATCTTATCGTCTATACGCGGTTTTATACAGGGCTTTTTGACAAAATACGCAAGGTATTCGCGATTGCCGTCGCCCCCCTCTATGGGAGACGGAATAAGTCCGAGGCAGTCAAAGCCGTGCTCACACGCAAAGCTGATAACTCGCTTGATGGCAAGAAATCTGTACGCTCCGCTACGTACCACTCCGTTTTTACCGAGTGCCGAGCGTCCCGCCTCAAATTGCGGCTTGATAAGGCTTACAAAAATACCGCCGTCCTCAAGCACGGACGCGATCTGAGCAATCAGATAGGTCTGCGAGATAAAGGAAACGTCCGCCACCGCGATCTGACAAAGTCCATCAGTAACACCTTCATTCAGCTCGCGTGCGTTAAAACCTTCGATGGACACCACACGCTCATCAGCACGCAGATCGGGGTGAAGCTGATCAACTCCCGAATCAATGCTATAAACTATCCTCGCTCCCCGCGAGAGCAAGCAATCCGTAAATCCGCCCGTTGACGCGCCTACGTCGACCGCCTTTTTGCCGTTTACGTTTACGGCAAAGGCGTCAAGCGCCGCCTCAAGCTTCATGCCTCCGCGGCTGACGTATTTGAATACCTGTTCAACCTCTACCGTATGAGGCACCGCCTCATTGACATGTGTTGCGGATTTCTTTATCTGTACGCCGTCAATTTTAACCGCTCCCGCATCTATGAGATCCTGCGCCTTCTTTCTGCTTGACGCGTGACCTGCGGCAGCTAAATAAACGTCTGCTCTCATTTAAAATTGACCCATCAGAAATGCAAGTCCGACAGCTATTGCAACACCGAGAAGCGCGCCTATTACTACCTGAAAAGGCGTATGTCCGACAAGCTCCTTAAGTCCCGTATTCATAAGCTCGGGCTTTCCCGAGAACAGCTCTCTGCTGATTCGGTTAAGTATTTTTGCCTGCTCGCCCGTCTCGTAGCGCACACCCCTTGCGTCTATCATAACTATGGTAGCAAGGATCGCCGAAATAGCAAACGTAGAGCTTCCGAGTCCGTCATGTATAGCGCAGGCAACGGTAATTGCCATAACCGTCGAGGAATGTGAGCTGGGCATACCGCCGCTTGAAAAGAAAAAGTCTTTTACGCTAACCTTTTTCTTGTATATGAGATCGATGGTAGATTTTATGATCTGCGCAATGATCCAACCGGCAGTTGCGCTCCACAAAACGTAATTATTCAGCCAATCCTTCAAAATATCCATACTTTTTTATACACCTCAAAATCAATTTTTTCTTTCGAGAAGCTCGCATGCAAGTCCGCAAAGCATCTCCGACGACGGAATATCGCCTATAACGGCGATCGCTTCTTTTGTAAGACGCGCGGCGTATTGTGTCGCCTCGTCTATGCTGTAAAACGTCAGGAACGTGGTTTTATTGTTATCGGCGTCAGATCCGACACTCTTTCCAAGCTCCTCCTGGGTGGACGTTGCGTCAAGGATATCGTCTATCACCTGAAAGGCAAGTCCTATTTTTTCGGCGTAGGTCGCAATAGCACCCGTCAAAGAGGCATCAAGCTCCAATCCCGCCGCGATACAGCCAAGCACTGCGGCGCATTTTATGATCGCGCCCGTTTTGTGCGCGTGAAGCTTCAAAAGCTTTTCAAAGCTCAGCGTGCTATTCTCTCCGTCAAGGTCTATGACCTGACCGCCTATCATTCCGCGGTCGCCTGCGGCGTCCGCCAATACCGCGATCGCGCTTGCCTTCTGCTCTGCCGAGAGAGTATGCGCCGACGCGATAACGCCAAACGCGCGTGTCAGCAACGCGTCTCCTGCCAGCATCGCCCCCGCATAGCCGTACACCTTATGGTTTGAGGGCTTACCGCGGCGCATATCGTCGTTATCCATACACGGCAGATCGTCGTGTATGAGCGAGTAGGTGTGTATCATCTCCACCGCGCACGCCAAGGGCATTGAAGCCTCAATGCTTCCGCCGAGCATACGGCAGACCTCGTTTGTCAGAAACGGTCTGATACGCTTTCCGCCGCCGAGCAACGAATATTTCTGCGCTTCTATGACCTTGCCGTAATCGGCATCGGTATAATCAAAATATTTTTCGAGAGCCGTCTCAACGAGCCCCGCATTCTCACGAATGCGCTCACCCACGGCTATACGTACGTTATCCATCACCTTACCTCGTTCGGCGTGTCAAACGGAACTTCGAGGAGTTCTCCGTCTTTGCCGAGCTTGAGGGCATTTATCTTTCGCTGAGCATTCTCAAGCGTGGCGTTACACTGCTTGACAAGAGCAATTCCTTCCTCGTAAAGCGTGAGCGCTTCCTCAAGGCTGACGCCCTCAGCAGATATTTTTTCAACTACGCTCTCAAGACGCGCCATCGCGCTCTCAAGATCGGTATTCTTTATATTTTCCATAGACTTAACCTCTGCTAATATATTCTTTATCGGTCACCGTTGCGGTAATATCTCCGTCCTTGACAAGCAGATGCACGGTACTTCCGAGCTCAACCGCGGCGACCGAGCTTACTATCTCTCCCCCAGAGCCCTTAACGACTCCGTAACCCCTCGCAAGAACCGCCAAGGGATTTACCGCCTCCAGCTTTCCCGCGGCGGAAGCGAGCATTATCTTTCTCGAATGCAAGATGTTTTCCATTCGCGTCTTTACTATCCGCGCCCCACTCGCGATTCTTTCCTCTGCGAGCTTTATACGCGACTCGGGAGACCCGAGCATTATTTTCTTTTTCATATCCTCAACGACGCTCTTGTGCCTATCAAGTATTCCCTTAAGAGTCGAATCCGCGCATAAAAACAGCTCGTCCACACTCTGCATCAGCGCGATCCTGTCGGGAACGGCAAGCTCTGCCGCCGCCGAGGGAGTAGGCGCGCGCATATCTGCGGCAAAATCGCAAAGCGTTGTATCAGTTTCGTGTCCGACGGCTGAAATGATCGGTGTTTCGGTTGCCGCCACGGCTCTTACCACCGCCTCGTTATTAAACGCCCAGAGATCCTCTACCGAGCCGCCGCCTCTGCCGATTATAATGACGTCACAGACGCCTGCGGCGTCAAGCAAGGAAAGCGCGCGGCAAAGCTCGCCGGGGGCTTCAGCTCCCTGCACCGCCGACGGACATATCAACAGATCCGCGCACGGAAATCTTCTTCCGGTTACGTTTATCATATCTCTGACCGCCGCGCCCGTGGGAGACGTGATGATTCCCACCTTTTTCGGAAAACGCGGTATCGGCTTTTTTCTCGACTCGTCAAACAGCCCCTCCGAGCGTAAAAGCTCCAAAAGACGCAAGTATTCCGCATACAGCGCACCCGCACCGTCATTTCGCATAGCGCTGACGTAAAGCTGATATTTTCCCGATGCCTCATACACCGAAACCTTACCGTAAGCCACCACCTTGTCCCCACTCTTGGGAGAAAAGTCAAGGCGCACGGCAGACGAACGGAACATGACCGCCGCGATCTCGGAGCGCTCGTCCTTAAGCGTAAAATACGCGTGTCCGCTTGAATGGAGCTTGAAGTTGGAAATCTCTCCCCTCAGCGTTACGTAATTCAGTACGTCATCGCACTCCATCAGCGTTTTGATATAATTATTAAGTTGTGATACGGATAATGCTTTATCTGTATTCATCAGCCCACCTTTTTTTAAGTTAATTTATACAAGTGCCCTTCTGCACAAAAGTGCGATGCCTGCCGCGTTGTCCGCCGAGAACTGTGCCTCGGAGAAATACGCATCGCCTTGACACGAGAGCTTTTCTCTCATGATCTTATTTGACATAACACCACCCGCAAATACTATCGGCATTTTGCCGTACTTTGCCGTTATGTCCTCACACATACGCGCAAGCGTTGAGCCTATAAAATCAAACACAAACGCCGCAACTTCCGCCGCGTCGCCCGTCTTTTTATAAAGACCCTCTGCTATATTCTCAACCCCCGAAAGACTGCATACGCCGTCACGCACGCACACGGGGTGCTTGTGTATCTTGCCGCCATACTCAGACGCAAGCGCTTCAAGTCTCGCGCCACAGGGGAAATCAAGTCCCATAGCCACGCCCACACGGTCTATCGCCTGACCTGCGTTGATGTCGTCGGTCTCGCCGACAAGCTCTACGTCAAAGCCGTTCTCACGCGGAGTTACCAGGAGCGCCTCGGTAGTACCGCCCGAGACGTGAAAGGCAATAAATCTCTCACTCGAAAGCAAGTCCATTCTACCTGCGGAATAAAGCGCCGCCATAATATGCCCACTCTGATGAGAAAACTCACACACCGGCGCGCCGAGTCCTGCGGCAAACGCCACAGCCGCCGCCTTACCCGAAAGAAAGCAGGGCATATAAGAGCCCTCGGCGTCTCTCGGCGTTACAGATACGCCAACGCCCACGGGGGTGTACTGCGTAAGATATTCATCGCGAAGCTTTCCGAAAAGCTCGGGAAGTCCGCGAACGTGCTCAAACACCGCGTCGGACTGTCTGAGTCCGCGCTCACCCGACTTTACGGGAAGCGGGCGTTTTAGATTTGCAATTATATTCCCGTCCGCATCACACAGTGCGACCGACGTTGTATAATTACTTGTATCTATACCTACGTAACAGGGCTTCATTTTGCCTGTCCGTTCTCTTCAAGAGCTTTTTTGACGGAGTTAAGTATTCCGTTAACAAACGGACGCGCCTTTTCGTCGTCAAAGGTCTTGGAAAGCTCCACCGCCTCGTTGATGGAAACGCTGTAAGGGATCTCCTCAAAGAGCATCTCGTATACGCAAAGGCGAAGAACGGATCTTGAGAGCTTGGACATACGCTCAGTCTTCCAGCCCTTTGAATGCTCACCGATAAGTGCGTCTATACGCTCAAGATTTTCATATATGCCAAAGTACGCGCGGTTCAGGTATTCGTCGTTCGGCAGGTCTCTGTCCTCGCAAGCAAGCGCAAATATCGCATTTACGTCCTCGTCTGCGCGGAATTCCGTTTCAAACAACAGTCCTACCAAAATCTCTCTTACCTGTCTTCTGCTGATCTTAGCCATGATTTTAATATGCCCGATACGCCGCAAAAATCGGCGTTCCTTTCAGTTACGTCTTATTTCAGAGCAAAAATACCCATATTAAATATTATATAACTAAATATAATAAAAGTCAATAAAAAATTGAATATTTTTTGAGATTATTCATCGTTTTATTCATTTTTTCGAAGTTATTACGCACCTCCGGGGGAGCATTTGCGGACTGCACCGCAAAAAATCAACGCATCAAAAAACGGAGCGTCGAAATAAAGCCGACGCTCCGTCAAAAAATATTATCAAAGTTTACAAAATATTTACAAAAGATTCGTGTACTGTAACGGTGCAAGATCAACGATCACGACCTCAGGCTTATTAAAAAGCCTTGGAATAATGCATCCACGCTTGAGCCCTCGTGAGATCACGTGATTGCCGTGATGAAGCCCCTGAGTGTATTTGGGGAATATCCCCTGACCCGGTGCGAAAATACCCTTGCCGAAAATACGCCACTGACCGCCGTGCGCGTGTCCGCTTACCACAAGGTCAATATCTTTGTAGTACAGGTGTTCTTCATAATACTCAGGGTGGTGACACATAAGTATCTTGGTGCCGTCAAATTTGCAAAAATCATCAAGCCAATCAACGCGCGGCAAACGATTCTCGTTGATAAGTCCCGAGCTGAGTCCTCCTATGCGGACGCCATTAAATTCCACATATCCGTCATCAAGAAATACTCCGCCGCATTTTTGAATACGCGTAAGCTCGCCTTTGTCAAAACGGTGAGGCACGGGCTTGCTACCTCTCCATTTTATTAAATTCCAAGAATGAATTCCACCGTTCTCATGGTTACCCACCGAGAGATAAACGGGACATATCTCACTCACGCGCTTGACAAGCTCAAAGGCCTTATCGTTGCGCTTGGGGCACGGTCGGTCAAGACGCTCCAATGTGTCTCCGGGAAAAAGCGCAATATCAGGCTCGGTAAAACGCAGATATTCCATAATGGAGTCAAGGTCACAGCCGTGACTTCCGTGCAGATCGGCAAGCACCGCGACTCGCACGTGTCTTGACAATCCCGCAAGCTTTATGTGATATTTCGTACATTCGCATCCTGACATATAGCAATCCCCTTCCCATATTCTGCTTAGATTATATCACAAAAATGGGCAAAAGTAAATAGCAGAGAAAAATTTATTCCACATCAAAATTTATGCGTTCCGCTTCAATGACAAGCGGTCTGTGCATAACACGCGCGTTTATTGTGAGGATATACTCGCCGATAAATCCAAGGAAAAACAGCTGCAAGCCGCACAAAAATATCAGCGCAAGAATTATCAGCGCCACACCCGAAAAACCTAAAATCCCCACGACAGACAGCACTGTCAAGACAAACGTTATAACTCCACTCAGGGCGCACATAACCGCTCCGAGCACAGTTGCGGCTCGGGGTACGGCGCGAGTGTACGAGGTAAAGGACAGCATTGCCGCGTCGTAAAGCGTGGCAAGGTTGTTGGTGCTTTTGCCCGCCCTGCGCCGCTTTTGCTCGTACTCCACAGTCTTTATCCGATACCCAAGCTCCGCCACGATACCACGCAAAAACGGCGTGGGATCGTCAAGACGCCGAAGCACGTCAACAAAGCTTTTGTCATACAGACCAAAGCCTGTGAAATGCTCAATAAAATCAGCACGCGACAGCCGTTTGATCAGCTTATAATAAACGCTTCGCAAGAAATACATCAGCTTGCTTTCCCTGCTCTCACTTTTTGTGGCGCATACTATTTTGTATCCCTTTTCCCATTCACCCACAAGCGTCGGTATCAGCTCTACGGGATCCTGAAAATCACAGCAAATGCTGATCGTACAATCCCCCGTAGTCTGACAGATCGCGTGATAGGGTGAGTTGAACTGACCGAAATTTCTGGCGTTAAAAATAGCGCGTATTTTCCCATTCTTAGCGCAAATATCCCTTAACAGATCTCGGGTACGGTCTGTCGAAAGGTTATCTATAAAAAGTATTTCATAGTCGTAATTCCCAAGCGCCGAAAGCTCCCTCACAAGCGCCTCGCTCATCGGAACTACGTTCTCCTCCTCGTTGTAACAAGGAACCATAACACTTATCTTTTTCACTTTTCCCCTTCCCACTCAACTCTTCACTCTTCACTCTGCATTCTGCACTCTTCACTCTTCACTCTTCACTCTGCACTCTGCACTCTGCACTCTGCACTCTGCACTCTTATCGTTTCCTCTATCCCCTCTTCAAACGAGATCCTCGGCACGTATCCCGTATCACGAATAAGCTCCCTGATATCTGCCTCAAGGTGCATCACCTGCCCCTCGGCGTAAGGAATAGCTCCAAAGCCAAGTGTAGCGTCCTTATCTATCTTATCTCTTATCAGCTCAATATATTCGCGCAGGGGGCGTGCCTTGCCGCTACCAAGGCAATATACGCCGCCATCTCTGCCACGCTCGGCAAGACTTATCAGCGCGCGAGCCGCGTCGGCGCTGTACATATAATCCCACATCTGTTCGCACGCCCCAAACTCCGCAGGATCTCCGCGAAGAAGCCGATCGATAGCGTAATAAATAAGCGAATTTTTATTACAATGAGGGCCGTAAACGCTGAGTATTCTCGCCCACACGTGTCGCATACCCTGAGTTTGACAGGTCATCCGGCTCATCTGACCCGCGCACAGCTTTGCCGCGCCGTATGCCGTAACGGGAAAGGTGGGCGTATGAGAATCCAGCTTTTTATCCGTCACGCCGTACTCTGCCTGAGAGCCCGCTCCCACAAACACCGAGCAGCCAAGCCGAGCGGCAAGCAGGGCGGCGTCCACGGTATGCTTTACATTTCTTATCTGAAGCTGCGTGTCGTTACGCGCATCAGAGACAGTTCCTTCCCACGCAAGATGATAAAATTCATCGTATTTTCCGCCCTCAAGAGAAAGCGAGGATATAGATGCGAGTGAACAATAAACCGTCTTTATAAGTGGGTGATCGGGTATTTTTTTAGCATCGTCCGAATTCTCTCTCAAAAGTATCAGCATCTCGCACTTTCTTGATATCAGCTCAGCTATGAGTGCCATGCCGATAGCTCCCGTTGCACCCGTTATAACTGCTTTCATATTACCTCTTTATCAAATCGGAATCCGATATAAATCTCTCTATCTGCGTATCCATACAAGCGCCTGCGTCGCCGCCTGCGCTCCATAGGCGCGACCACTCAACGACGGCGCGTACCGCACTTTCAATATCCCATACGGGATGCCACCCCAAAGCTCTTTTAATGCGCGAGCAATCGAGCTTCAAAAATCCCGACTCGCGCGGACCGCCGCAATGCTCGTTTACCCAACGAATACCGCCCCATTCTTTGCAAAACAGCTCTGCCAGCTCACCCGTGGTGATACAGTCGCGCTCGTCAGGGCCTACGTTGTAGCATCCCGAAATCGCCTTGTCCTCATACTGATGCTGAGCGACGTAAAGATAGGCAAATACAGGCTCAAGCACGTGCTGATAAGGACGCACCGAATGAGGATTTCTCACTATGATATCCCGCTTTTCGAGGGCGGCGCGGACGCAATCGGGAATTATCCTGTCAGATGCAAAATCTCCGCCGCCTATGACGTTTCCCGCACGCGCCGTAGAGACTGCCACTCTACCGTCTGCAAAAAAAGAATTATTGTAGCTCTGCGTCACAAGCTCCGAGCAGGATTTGGAATTTGAATACGGGTCAGCACCGCAGAGCTCGTCACTCTCGCGATACCCCCATTCCCACTCGTTATTTTTATACACCTTATCGGTAGTGACGTTCAGCACCGAGCGAACCGAGGGCGTCCGTCTTACGCATTCCAAAACGTTTACAGTACCCATGACGTTAGTCTCAAAGGTATATCTTGGCTTTTCGTAGCTCTCGCGCACGATAGGCTGTGCCGCTAAATGAATTACGATCTCCGGACTTACTGACGCAAAGCAATCGCGGAGAACTTCGAAATCCCTCACGTCACCCGTGACAGATCTCATTCCCTCGCCTATCTCCGCGATATCAAAAAGCGCAGGCAAGGTAGGTGGCGGCTGTGAAAATCCCGTGACGTCCGCACCGACGTTTTTAAGAACACGGCACAGCCACGCGCCCTTAAAGCCCGTATGACCCGTAACGAGCACGCGCCTGCCTCGGTAAAAGCTCAGATCAAGCATCAGTCATCCCACCTTTTCCACGGAGCGTCACCACCGTACCATATCCGCTCAAGATCGTCTCTGTCCTTCTGCATATCCATACAGTGCCAGAATCCGTCGTGCCTGAACGCCATAAGCTCTCCGTCAGCGGAAAGTCTTTCAAGCGGCTTCTTTTCAAATACGGTGTCGTCGCCATCTATATAGTCTATGACCTTGGGGTCAAGCACCATAAAGCCTCCGTTGATAGGATTGCCGTCCGAGTCCTTCTTCTCTCTGAATGCCGAAACTCTGTTCTTTGCCCCCATTTTTATAACTCCAAAGCGCTGTCCCGCATTTACCACCGTGATGGTGGCAAGCTTTCCGTGAGAGCCGTGAAACGCCACGAGGGCATCAAGATCAACGTCAGACAGTCCATCGCCGTAGGTCAGAAGAAACGGCTCATCGTCAAGATATTTCTTTATCCTTTTAATGCGTCCGCCCGTCATGGTATTCAGCCCCGTATCTGCAACAGTCACCTTCCACTGCTCCGTGTAGGTTTTATGCACCCTTATGCGATTTGTATTGTTGGTAAAATCAAATGTGACGTCAGAGGCACGGAGAAAATAATCACTGAAAAAGTCCTTGATAACGTGCTGCTTGTAGCCGCAGCAAATAATAAAATCGCCAAAGCCGTACGATGAATAATACTTCATAATATGCCACAATATAGGCATTCCGCCTATCTCTATCATAGGCTTGGGCCTCAGATGCGAGTGCTCGGAAATGCGTGTTCCAAGTCCTCCCGCGAGAATTACGACCTTCATATAAAACGCTCCTTAAATAAAAAAATTCCGTCCGAAATCTTTTTTAACATTATGTACTGATGTTAAAAAAATTATTCCAAACGGAATTCGTATTATCATAAAAATCGATATATGGTTTTTTGGTCGCACACCGTCGCGCCAAAGAGACTATCGCCTGACTTCAGGGGAATATTCCCACCGTCCGACTGCACGTAGGTCGCCGAGTATTGAGGACAGTACAAAATAAGCGTCTCGATAGGTCGCTTGCTCTTGGTTGGGAAATTACACTCAAGGCTCGGGAAGCGGCGTTTTTTGATGCGTACCGAGCGACGCGGCTTTTCGCCTGCCGATATAGGCTCGGGAGTTACCGAGCGTTCAAGTAAAACTCGGTCACGGCAAACGAGCGCCGTGTTTTGAGTATTTACCGCCGACCACAGCTTTATCGCAAGTATTTTTTGCTTGCTTATAAGCAAAAAATCATAGCCGCGCGAGGTATTTAGCGACAAAAACGCAAATCTTCTCAGCGGCTTGAAAACAAAGCCCCTCTCCTTTGCCACACTCCGCAAGGACACGAGTATTTGGGCTCTTGCGACGCCTGCACGGATATAAGGAAACAGTATGATCGCCGATACTAAAAGGGGGGAAAGTATTGACAACACCACTACCGTGGCTATAATTGCAAGTGTCATTTCTCTCCCCCATTTTCGACTTATTTATAAAGCTTCTTAAAAAATACCGCCATTATACTTTTTCATCGCGTAAAAGCTTATGGCAAGCCCCACGACAACGCCTACGATCAGTATGATCGGCGCTATAACTAAAATGATCTGCAAGGCGGTCTGCTCAAAAACAAACATAAGTCCACCAAAGACCATCAAAGCCACGCCCACGATCAGCGTTCCGAGACCTACGAGCCTGCCAAACGGCTTTTTGTTCGCCTCGGATACTCTGTGCCTGTGATAGCGGTGTAAGGAGGATATGTTACCCGTCATATTGATTATTCCGAGTACCGACACAAGTATTCCCACGGCAAGCGTCGTAATAAATTCCGTCATAATATTCCCCCACGTTTTACGTCAATCAGTTGACAAACTTAACAGCCGTGCCGTAAACGATAACCTCAGCCGCGCCCTGCATTACCGCAGAGGATGCGTATCTTACGTTGATGACAGCATCTGCGCCGAGCGCCTCAGCCTCCGCAACCATTCTCTTGGTCGCGAGTGCTCTTGCCTCGTTCATCATCTCGTTGTACGCCTTAAGCTCGCCGCCTACCAAGGTCTTGAAGCTCTGCGCGATATCCTTGCCTATGTGCTTGGACTGAATAGTGCTTCCCTTAACAAGAGAAATAGTCTGGAGCTCCTTGCTGCTTACAAAATCAGTATTTACTAATATCATCTTCTTCACCTTTCTTTATTTCATTTATTCTTTCTATGCAAACTCCGAGCGTCAACGCGGAAAAGATCAGCGGAGCTATCCCCACGACCACTCTCCACACACCCGTGAGTAATGACATCAAAACGCCAAAATAAAGCGCATAATACGCGATGATTATCACCGTAACAACTATCGGCGCGATCATCTTTCTTTTATGATTATTCATAAATATCACCTCTTAAACAAGTACAAAGATCAGTTGTCGCCGCCAACCTCGGTAACGGAATAGACGCTTGTGACCTGAGGTGGATAGGACATCGCCACCTTGCCGTCGAAAGCTATGCGAAGCTCATCCCCCACCTGATACTCGGGGCACTCTGCAAGCTCGGTGTTAACCTGAACCTTCTCGCCTACCGCAAACGAACCGTTGCCTGAATCAGTAACGCACACGAGAAAGCCCTTTTCATTCTTCTCTATTACCTCACCCGAAAAATAAGGGATAGTGGGATCATTCACAACGTTGTCATTATGATCCTCGCAATTATGATCCTTATTAAATAATTCCTCTATGTTGCATGCTGACATACCCAAAATGCATATAAGCGCCAACGCCATGGCAATAATTCTCTTCATAAATCCATCGTCCTTTGTCCAATAAAATTCATTTAACATATTATACCATAGATTTTGTCGAAAGTAAATAGGCTACAAGCTTTTTACGGTTTAGATAAAGTTTTTTATTTATATTGAAAATTTGCCGTATCTATCTCCGCAACAAGTCTTTCGATAAGCGCGTTTTTCTCTGCTTCATCAGAGAAATACTCTCCCGACTCACAAAGAAGCTCTTTGGTCTCCCCATCAAGCTCCGCCATATAATACGCCTTGGAACTTTCGGGATCGAGAGACGTGTCAACTACGTAGATATAATACACCTTTCCCTCGTTTTCAAGACCTGCGCCGTCACCGTACTGCACAAGCTCCTGATAATCCGGCAACGCCCAGAATTTATGAGGATGATAATTCGTTATCGTCTTAATTCCGTAGGAATATTCGTAAAAATACGTATCACCGTTATCACCCTCAAATGAAATAACGAAATTTGAACAGGCGATCATTGAAAACAGTAATATAAACGTCAATAAGATCAAAAGTGTTTTTTTCATAGAAAATCCTCCGCAAATTTAAATTTCTTTGTCAGCTACATTATATCATAAATTACCCAAAAAGTCAATAGGACGGTACAGTTTTTGCAAATTGAATCGCCCCTACGGTAAAATGACAAAAAGCTCTGCCGTAGCAGAGCTTTTTCTTTTATAGTATTGCGACAAATTCACATCAATTCACACGGACATTCAACGCTGAAATTCAATTATTCAATCTTTTGAACAACACTTTATTGCTTCGCAAAAGATTGACTCCGAGCAAGAAAACGATGACGCACACGGCAGAGCCGAGAGCAGCGTTCATTATGACGATCTCCGCCTCACTCATACCCTCAAATGACACGAGCATCGAACGTTGAAGCGCGAATATCGAAACAA
Organism: Eubacteriales bacterium; assembly: GCA_045127215.1. Classification (GTDB taxonomy): domain Bacteria; phylum Bacillota; class Clostridia; order Oscillospirales; family CAG-272; genus HGM12713. The sequence continues at coordinate 22,625 of JBGVPV010000066.1, forward strand.
ACGCGTCGGCAAAGGATATATTTCTCAGCGTTATCAGGGATGCGGACGTGCTGCGACGCGCTTTGATAAGATTTATCGTTGCAAATGTGATCTTGGTAAACGCATAAGTCGCCATGGCTATCATCACTATCATATGAAGCTCATGTCCCCTATCGCGCACTACCGAAAGGATAACGGTGCCAACGAGAGAAACTGACAGTATTATCAGCATAACCCCCGTAAACTTTATTACAGAACGCCCCTCACGGCGCAGTGCCGTAAAGCGAACAACGCTTAAGATCAGATAATAACACCCAAGCGACAACAGCCACCACGAGCTTGTAAGCACTCCGAGGACAAGATGGTAAGCCGAGAAAGATATATTGAATATCAGACTCGCAATAGCAAGTCTCAGTGCCCTATCCATTGATATTCCTCTCCCCCATCACACAATCGGTAATGACCTTAATAATAACGTCCATATCGACTGAGCAGTTTTTGTCAAGCCACTCCATTACGACGGCAAATACGCCCGTAAGGTAGAATTTCATCACGTAGGAGCGCTCCGCTTCGGGTACATGAAAGCGAGCGAGAATGGGGCTGAAAATATGCTCGAACATTTTTCCGTACACCTCGTCCATTCCCATAGAATGAAACTGCCTGACCGCCACCTTGAAAATACGCTGATTGTCCTTGATGAAGGTAAGGTACGGAGTTAAATATTCCCCGGTTATAAAAACCAGCTCGTCAAGCTTACAGCTTGCAAAACGCTCCGTTATTCCCTTCGTATCGGCAGAATAATACGCAAAATGCTTGTCAAGAATATATCGCGTCGTTTCCTTCAGCAAGTCCGAGGTGTTCTCATAATGCAAGTAAAACGTAGAGCGATTTACCCCTGCCGTGTCGCATATCTCCCGTATGGTGATATATTCAAAATCCTTCTTTTCAAGCAGCGTAATGAGGGCTTCATCCATCTTAATTGCCGTGTTAAAGTATTTACTTTCGTTCTTGTTCATAAGACCGCCCTCCTCAAAAGTTTATTTTCCCTCGCTGATCTCTCTCGCAAGCTCCACGATCTCGTAGGCATACTTATTTTTGCCGTTCTCAAGCATCTTCTTGTATATGGGATAGTTTACACCGCATCCGACCATACCGATAATGCCGACGATGATTCCGATAATCATAGAAGTAATACCGCTGCCGATAACCTGCATGCCAAGGCACATTCCCGTGCCGAAAATAAGGGTAAATATGATGCCCCACGTATAAGTGAAAACTGTTGCAGGCAGCTTTGCCTTACGGTCAAGCTTACGAAGCGCCACGATTTTGGAGCTGTCCTTGGGAGCGTACTCCTTTGCGATAGATTCTGCATAAATTTTGTCTGTGTTCATTTCTTTTCTCCTTGTAGGTTGTTTTTATTGTGACATTATTATACCAACCGAAAAAAGAAAACGGAACAACAAGATTTGCGCAATGTGTTGATTTCAATAAATTATATCACAAAAACGCAAAAAAGTAAACAAGACGGCAGAGTTTTTACAAATTGAACCACCGTATCAATCACTCTCGTAGGGGCGATTCATGAATCGCCCCTACGGTAAAATGACAAAAAGCTCTGCCGTAGCAGAGCTTTTTCTGATTTGCAATATTCAACGCCTATCGAATCGTCAAATTGGAATTTATTTTGTGCCATTCTCTGTTCCGGCGTCTGTTATGGGAATTTTCACTGCAAGTATCGTAGCCAAGCTTCTATTTATGTATATACATTCTTTCTCGCTTTTGCCCATAAATTCAATGCAGTAAACATACTCCTCTCTGTCGATATACAGTTTTGCATGCTCGTATTCTATCGTGCATTCAGCCTTTGCTCTCATAAGTATAGCTTCAACACTATACCAGGATAACGGCTCTCCCGAATAGTGTGAGTAATCTAACCCCGTGCTGTTAACGAAGCCCGAAGTTCTGATATTGCTGCCACTTGCGGTAGCAGAGGACAGAGCCTCATTATAAGAGAAAGTTCCGTAGGGGTCCTTTGGCTCGGAATTGTATATTTCTTCAGGTACAACGCTTTTTAACAAAAGCTCCCACTTTGCATCATCGCAGCTCCCATAATCCCAAGCATCAAGACTATCTTCATTTGGGTCATATTGTTCAGCATAGCCGTATGGTGATACTGTCTCAAAACTTCCGTCTGAATGATTTATTTTAACTGTCATTGTATCGCTGTAGTGTAACATAGGATCATTTGCGGCAATGACGATAAGCACTGTGGTAAATTTAAGTTTTGTTAGGGTATCAAGGAAATCATCGTGCTGCTCTGGGGATAGGGTATAGATGGGGTCCATCAGCTCATAAAATCCTACGTCGTGATAATAATCGCCTCGCAAATCGTATATTTCGATGCCTGTAACATTTGTTTTATCGATATAGTCAAATTTGTGATGTAGTATTATACAACTTGAAAGAGACATAGCAATCAATGTAAAAATCACGGTTATTGAAATTATCTTAATGCATTTCATAGTATCAACTGTTTTTTTCATAACATATCCATCCTCGTCAAATTCAAGTTTATCGAGTAGATAACTACCCCAAATAATTATACCATAAAATTCCCAAAAAGTAAATAGGACGGAGGAAAAATGAAGCATTTGCTTCGCCAATATGAAGTGCTCGCACGCGAGCATGAAGCAGAAGCCTACGGCTTCTATGAAGCGAAGCACACCCGGCTCCTTCATGTGGCGAATCCACGCTTCATAGCAACGCAGTTGCGACTTCATTTTTCATACACCGCAGGTGTGCTTCATTTGCACCTCAGTTCGTCCAAGAGATAACAAAAAGCACTCTGCAAATGCAGAGTGCTTTTTGAAATTCGACCAAAGGTCGAAATTATCTCTTGGAGTTTTGAGAGCACCGTTTGATATCGTGAATATCGTTAAATATCGTGTGATATCGTAGCTTTATCGTGTGATTTCGTGCGATATCGTGAATATCGTGAGTATCGTCGCATAAAGTGTTGCACCAAATTTGCACCAAAATCACACCAACGCTTAACGCCTATTCAGCTCGACAAATTGGAATTTGTCGTTATCTATACTCATTTGGAACTTCGATATGAAATGTCTCACACAATAACTTCACATCATGTACATCATTTTCATCAAACTCGTATCCGAGATGGAACATTACTTGACTATATGGTTCAA